>DAOVTJ010000050.1 GCA_030633165.1 Thiomargarita sp.
CACAAAATTACAAATTGCTCAACAAATGTTGCAAGCCAAGGCAGAGATCGCTCTGATTATGCAAGTGACAGGTTTGGAAGAGGAGTTGATAAAAAAAATGTCGGTTGCGTGATTGAAAAAAACAGCGTAATATTTTGTTGTACACCTGACAAGATAATTTTTAAGTTCTTGATTTTAGCCCCAAACGGGACGAAGGGATAATGAGAGTCAATGATAAGTGAAATCGCTAATAACAACAAAATTCTCGAAATAAAGGTAGGTTCTCATTTATATGGAACAAATACACCTAAATCTGATGAGGATTTTTCAGGTGTATTTTTACCGACAAAAGAATTTATTTTTGGTTTTAGAAAAGTTGAGGAAGTGAATTTATCTATCACCGATAAAGATGAGGCGGGTAAAAATACTGAACATGCTGTTGATAGAAAATTATATGAATTTAGGAAATTTGTCAAATTAGCACTAGACAATAATCCAAATATTATTGAACAAGTCTTTGTTAATGAAGCAAATATTGTTTATATTAATGAAGTTGGACGGGCATTGTTAGCAAAACGACATAGATTTCCTCATAAAGGATTGCTGCAAAAATTCAAAGGATATGCTTTTTCTCAAAAACACAAAATGGTTATTCGTAGTGACAAATTCCATCAATTAGATAATGCTTTGAAATATTTAAAAGACTATGCGAAGCCAAAGGAACTTTTGATTGAATTCAAAGATAAACGCTTACCTTTTATAACGTTTAATAAAGACTATTGTGTGATCGGTGATTTAAATTTGCAAAAAGGCATTTATGTTAAAAAAGCTTTGAATATGATTGAAGAACGGATTAGTAAAGTAGGCAATCGAAAAAACCTGATTACCAAATATGGTTTTGATACAAAATTTGCCTCTAATCTCATTAGACTTTTAATAGAAGGTAATGAATTAATGAGTACAGGTGAAATTATCTTTCCCTTATCTTCTAAAGATCTACTTTTAGATATTAAACAAGGGAAATGGACGATAAAAGAAGTGCTTGATTATGCGGAACAATTAGAAAGTGAAATGGAGAGTGTTGCCAAAAAATCGGATTTGCCCAATAAGCCAAGATTTGATGAAATAGAAAAATTTACGATTGAATTATTGGAAAATCATTTACTTTCAAAAAAAAGTAAATGATAAAATTTAAAGCTTATCGGTATTTCTTTTGATTTCAGAAATGGGTATCATCACCGTTCCAGACGGTTTTTTACCCCAAGCATGTCCATAAATCACTTCATAAGTCGCGGGGAAAAGTCCATCTGCTAAACGATATTCTTCATAAGCCGCTAACATCATCTTAAATTTTCCCTTACCCATTAAGGCATGCGGTCGTCCAGCGGTGACATTGTGTGCCCCCATCCCTTTGAGTTCTTTCATTAATGAATGAACATCCTGATAGCTAAATTGAAAACGTTCAACATCCATCACGGGATTAGTCAATCCAACATGTAATAAAGCATCACCATATTCATGCATATCCCAAAAATGATTTACATGCTGTGCATTATCGACACTTGCCCAACTTTGCCGTAATTCTTTTAAAGTATCAGGACCAAAAGTAGAAAAAAATAGCGCACCATCCGGTTTTAAGACGCGTGCAAATTCTGCAAAAACGGCAACCACATCATTACACCATTGCAACATTAAATTGGACACTAATAGATCTATACTATGATCAGCAAAAGGTAATTGTGCCGCATCTGCGCAAATATGTTGAGATAATGGAGCATGTTGACGTGCTTGTTTTAACATATTTGGCGCAATATCTATACTATAGACATTAGCTTGTTTATATTGTTTATTTAAAATATGGCTTAATCTACCCGTTCCCGCACCCACATCCAAAATATTTTGGGGTGACATTTTCAACCATTGCAAACGTTCAAGGAGATCTGTTCCAATAAGTTTTTGTATTGGAGTCCATTGCTCATAAGTGGATGCTGCCCGATCAAAGGATTGAGATACTTTCTCTAAATAGTCTGGATTCATTTTTAATTATCCAATAGTTCCAGGGGAATGCCCCCTGGAAAAGTAGGCTTTATAGATAATTCTTAATCTGATTTATCGCCATTATAATGCCCGACCAAATCATCCTTTAGCTCCATACCCCGTCGTTCTGTTGTCTTTTTCCGCCGTGAAGTGGTTGTTTTTTCAACAGGTTCTGGTACAACAGGTTCTGGTACAACAGGTGGTGGTTCTTCATGCTTAGGTTCAGGATTTTCAATCTCAACTTTTTGTTTCAAACTACTAAAGGCACTATAAATGAGTAAAAAGATGGCACGGATAATATAAAACACCATTTTAAACAGCCAAAGAACTTTTCCAAGCACTTTGCCAATTGTCAAAATCATGCTAATAATCATCATCCAAATTCGCAACCATAAAGGTTGGGCTATAGAGACTTCTTCCTTTACAACTTTTTTAGGTTGAACACCCTTACCATTTTCCTCATCAATAAAGGAACATAACGTATCAGGACCAGCACTAATACACCCCAAAGGAATAACAATTAGTGTGAGTAAGGTAGAAATGAGTACGCCAAATAATAAGGAAATTGCCATCCCTTGAAAAATAGGATCAAATAATATGACAAATGAGCCTGCGACTAAAGCAAAGGCAGTAATTAAAATTGGGCGGGTACGTGTTTTACATGCCAAAATAACCGCATCTTGTATGGATGTACCTGCTTCTATTTCTTGGATCGAATAATCCACTAATAATATAGAATTACGCACAATAATACCAGCCAATGCTATCCAGCCGATCATTGATGTGGCAGTAAATTCAGCACCTAACCACCAATGTCCAGGAATAATACCGAGCAAAGTGAGCGGTATCGGTGCCATAATAATAGCTGGTACAAGAAAACCGCCAAATAACCAGACGACTAATGTATAAATTAACACCATTGCAACCGCAAATGCCATACCCATATCGCGGAAGGTTTCATAAGTCACCGTCCATTCCCCAGTCCATTCAAAACCTGATTGTCCAATATTTTTTGGAGGACTAATATAGCGATCACAGAGTGACATAAAATATAAATCGGTACAATCTGAATTGACCAAATTGATACCATCTGGTGTTTCATAGTCTTTTAATAATTCCTCAACTTCAAGCATGCCATAAATTGGCGCACTTAAATTGTATTCACCTGTCTCTTTATCATAAATACCCACAGGGTCACCGACAACATATTCAACAGGACGTAAATCTTTCTGATAAAAGATGCGATCCTGTGTTTCTTCCACAAATTCCCCCAATTCCGCAAGAGGAATCGTATTTCCTGTATTCGTTGGAATCGGTAAATCATATAATCGGGTTAATTGAGAGCGTTCAGTTAAAGGCACTTGAATCACGATATAAGTGGGTTCCAGTAGCCTACCTTGTTTTATATCTCCAAGCTTAAATCCACCCAATGCCATGGTTAAATTCTGATTGATTGTGTCAATAGAAATACCCCGTCGCACAGCTTTCGCCGTATTTACTTCAAAACGCCAAATATTATGGGTATCGGGAATGTAATTATCGACATCATCTAAAATTTCGGCTTGTTCAAACATCTCCGTAATTTTTTTAGACACTTCTAGTCGTGTTTCATCATCTGGACCATAAACTTCTGCGACGATGGATTGTAAAACAGGAGGTCCTGGTGGCATTTCTACGACTGTGATTTTGGCTGGACTATCTATTTCTTTGACTAATTGCTTTAATTCTTCTCGCGCTGCCAGGGCAATTTCATGGCTTGTACGATGATCTTCAAGATAACATTTTAATGTTTCTTTATCCCAAAAATTTAAACCACAATGTTTCTTTTCAAGTTGCAAATGTATATCAGCATGCCAAGGTTGTTGACGTAAATAGTAGTGACGCACCATGCCATTAAAATCAAAAGGTTGTGATGTGCCAACATAAGTTTGTAAGGCAATCACTTCAGGAAATTTTTCTGGATCGCGCAATCTTTCTGCTAATTGATAAGTTAAATTTGCTGTTACTGGTAAAGCTGTCCCTTCTGGCATGTCAATAAAAACATTGAATTCTGGCTTTTTATCCAAGGGCAACATTTTTACTTCAACTGATTTGAAGTAAAACATTGAACAGGCGGCAAAAAATGATAAAACCAACAAAATCAGAAAGCCCCAACCAAGAACTCGGTTATTATACAAAGGGGGTAAAACTTTGCGGAAAAATGATTCTATTCTTTCATTTGTTTTGTGTTCTTTTTTCTCAGCTCTTTCTAAGGCAGCTAAGGAAGGTTTAAAGCGCATTGCTAACCAAGGTGTAAATACAAAAGCAGCAAATAAGGAAAATATCATCGCCACAGAGCCTAAGGCGGGTATTGGTTCCATATAAGGTCCCATCATACCTGATACAAAACCCATGGGTAATAAAGCGGCTACGACTGTAAAAGTTGCCAATATTGTAGGATTACCGACTTCACGGACTGCATCAACTGCAGTGGCAGCATCTGTTTTACCTTCTAATAACCAGCGTCGATAAATGTTTTCAATAACTACAATGGCATCATCGACCAATATCCCGATAGAAAATATTAAAGCAAATAAACTGACACGATCTATCGTATATCCTAAAACCCAAGCTGCAAAGACAGTAAATAAGATGACAACAGGTATGACCAATGTCACAACAAGTGAAGGGCGCCATCCTAATGAGAAGAAAACTAATAAGGTTACCGCCCCTGTGGCTATGAATAGTTTTTTTATCAACCCATTCACTTTATCATTAGCAGTTTGTCCGTAATTGCGGGTGACTTCAACATGTACATTATCGGGAATAATGTTGGTTTTTCTCAAGGTATCAACGTATGTCAAGATATCTGCGGCAACTGCAACACCATTGGTACGTATTTTTTTAGAAATACCAATAGTGACTGCTGGCATCCCATTAACTTCGGGCACTGTAACATCATAATCTAGCCAAAAACTGTTATGTTGTGCATAAGCAGCGCCTGAGTAGTAATTGACAATTTGATAAGGATCTTTTTCAGGACCTTGTGTGACTTCAGCGACGTCACGCACATAGACTGGCGCCTCTTGATATGTCCCTACCACAAGATTTCTTACATCATCAGCATTGGCTAGAAATTTACCAGTATACACAGTAAACTGTGTATTTCCTGTCTCGATCAAACCTGCCTTTATTTCACTATTTGCCGTTTGTATTGTTTGTGCCACTTGTCCAATACTTATGCCATAACCTGATAAATCTTGTGGTTTAACTTCAACCAAGACTTGTTCAGCACGTCCACCGACAACAAAACTTTGTCCTGTATTAGGTATACCTTTAAGCTTTTGCATTACTTCAAAAGCTAGTGTGCGCAAAGCACCATCATCTAAGTTTTCAGACCATAAGGTTAAGGCGACAACAGGTACATCATCAATCCCTTTAGGTTTGACTAAAGGTGGCATGATACCTGGTGGCATATGATCCATGTTAGATTGCAATTTGTCATAGACTTTAAAAATGGAGTTTTCCAATTGTTCGCCGACCACAAATTGTACTGTCACCATACCTTGTCCCCGTTCTGAAGCGGAGTAGACATGTTTGACAGCTGGTATCTCACTCATTATGCGTTGCAATGGTTCTATAGCTAAGCTAGCCACATCTTGTGAAGATGCCCCTGGATATTGTATAAAAATATCCACCATTGGTACGGATATTTGGGGATCCTCTTGACGGGGGGTCACTATTAACCCTATTATTCCCATAAATAACATGGCAAAGAAGAGCAGGGGTGATAGGGGCGAGTGTATAAAATTTTTCGCCATTCTGCCCGCTATTCCCAAGGATTGTTCTGGGGGTGGTGGTGTATATTCGTCTGTCATGCGGTTTTTTTGAGGTATTTTGTGTAAAGGGAGAGCGTGCTAACAGGGCGTGTTATGTATATTTATGACAACTTGATCGCCTTCTTTCAAGCCGCTTAGTACACTAATGAATTGTCCAAGTTGAGGGTCTATATCATTGAGTAGATTAGTATTAATCGTACTGCCCAAGCGTATCATACGCCGTTCAGATTTGTGATTGTGTTTAAAAACACAAACACTGGGTAAGCTACCACGTTGTATGATTGCAGTTTTCGGTATCAGGAGTAATTTTTGTTGTCCAGCCTTGATGTCTGGCACTTCTACTTGGGCGTATTGTCCAGGTCCCACATATTGACCTTGTTCACCATCTATAGATAAGTCAAATTTAACTTTTACAGTGTGACGTTGAGGATCAGCAATAGGAAAAATTTGTGCAACTGTGACGATCACATGTTCATCAAGAACATCAAGTTGGGCATTAAGGCGTTTGTCAATTTTTAAACCTCGCACTAATCGGGCAGGAACATTAACTTCAATTTGCAAAACTTGGATATTCGCAAATTTTAGTAACTGTTGACCTGGTTGTACTGTATCTCCTATTTCTACCCATTTTTTAATGATTACGCCATCAAATGGGGCAATTCCTTTTGCATCACGTCGTTTTGCATCAATTTGTTCTATTTTTGAGGCTGCTTGCATTAAACCACTACGGGCTTGATCTATTTTGCTGGTGTAGGTATGTAATTGTGCACGACGATCCAGCTCTTCATTACCTTTTCCCATCCAATCATTAAGGGGTTTTGTAAAAACTTGGTCAAACAGATGGGGTAGTCCCATTCCACCAGGTGCTTTACTCAATGAATCAGGAGACCATAATTCACGTGAATATTGCATGCCTGCATTACGTAGTGTGGCATCCGCTCTTTGCCATGCTGCGATAGCAGCTTTCCGTGTTGCTAATAATTCTCTATCATTTAGGGCGACTAAAATTGTCCCTGCTTCAAATTCATTGCCTTCTTCACCCGCAAGCATTTCTACACGTCCTGGTAGCTGGGCGGATAAAGTGACTTCTTTTTCAGCTATAACAGTACCACTTAATATTACAGGGGGGGTGATATCGTACGCACGCACTTCATAGTAATCTTTTGCTATTGCTGTAAAGCTTATGCATGAAAATACACTAACTACACTTGCTATTTTAAGAATTTTGTTTAACATGCTTTTTAAATTCACACTTTAGTTAAAGAACCTTCAAAAATCAATTAAAAAATTGATTCTCAAAGACAGGTTTTAAACCTGTCAGCTCAAATTGCTTTAAAAAGCTATTTGTCGCATGACTTCAAAACTTTTCATAAAAGGCTTTGTCATGCTTGGTTTATTGATGAATAAGCATGATTCAGTATATATTAGCAAATGCTAATAAATCAAGCCGAATATTTATTCTATCAATTAGCAATCATTTATTATCAGTTATCAGTAAAATATAACTGATAACTGATAACTTAATACTCAGTTAATTATATTAACACTGTCCCATGACAGTAAAACTTTTGATAAATGGGCCAGCCATGCGTGGATCTTTAAGCATTGCCCCATAATCACCAACTTTAAATTTTAACTTTCCAGTCGCAGCAGCTGTGCCTAATCCAGCCATACCGATACCTTTCACACGCCATTTGTCCCAACTCTCTGGTGAAGCGCGTAAGTCCCAATTGACTTCTTCATCATTGTAGGCACCTGCTGAGATGATTTTCCCATTTTCAACAACCACCATGCCTTTTGGTTTATCATCATCTTTAAAACCATAAGCAATCTTGGAGTTAAAGTTAATTTTGGCAAGGGCATCAGCCAGTTCAGGTTCTTTATTCCATGCTTCCATGTAGCTTTTCATCCAAGCATCTGAAAATAAGTCAGCCATGTAATTTCCTCTAATTTTAAAAAAATGTGAATGTAGAACGTGTTAAAATACTAACATCTTTTATTACCTTTTGAATAGTAAGATTACTATGCATTAGGTATTTATGTCACAAGGTTGTTTAAGATTAACATCTTTAGTTCTTTGACTAGAATAGTCAAATACATTATAAAAAGAAGGGTAACATAAAATTTCTATATCATCTATATCACATTTTTGCTAAGCTAAAAATATACTCAAGTATTCCTGATACTTGATAAAGTTTATTGATAAAAATTTTTTTAGTTTATCAAACTAAAGCATTTATCTCAACTATATTTTGATGCATTTTTTTTATAACAAAATTATCTTTAAAAATAATATAATTAGGAGTTATTTATGAGTTTTATTACTATTGGTAATGCTTTAGGTTGTACAATTAACTCTCATCGTCGAGGATGGGATGGGAGTATTTGTAAAAATGCTGATACATGGAATTGTTCAGCAAAACAACAATTTCGGGCTGACTATTGTCAACAAGGCGATCCACGTTGCTACCATATCCATATTTTTGAAGATGGTAATCCTTATTGTTTGATTGATGATTTAGGTATAGGGTGGTTGCTTGAACCCTATCCTGAAGCTTTGAATAATCAGATTTTACTATTTTGGGGCAAACGTTTTCAAGAACCGCGTGGCATTAGTGATATTAATACCAGACCAAAAGATTATGTTTTCGGGGCTTATCGCGTTCGTAGTGTTTATCCTCAAAAAATTAATGATTTCAAAACATTATGGAAAATAGAACCCTATCCTGATGGTTGGACACGCTTTCAACAACCCTATATTTTAACTGTATACTATAAAAGTATCATTGGGGGCGTTTATGTCAAAGAAGTCAACCGCGTTGCTGTAGAAAATATGTTTGAAAAAGCAGCAGAACAAGCCCGCAGTCCTCATCAAAATAAACCTAATGCAAAAGATGCTGAACGGTTTGAATATTTTCATAATCATTTGCATGAATGGTTTGAAATAGCTCGAGAAGAAGCCTTAGAAATACAGCAAAATATGGTGCATTCTTACACCAGTAGACCTTCTACTTTAATAAGAAGCCCTTTTGTTGATAGTTTAAAAAATTTAGACGTGAAAAAAACAGCGCCCTTGTTAATCACCCCCCCTAAACTTGTGAAAAATACTTCAATAGCTTATCCATTACTAGAGAAAGAAAGTGCTAAAGAAAAAATCAAAAATTCGTATAGCAAGGAAGTTTTAGATGCTGTGATGGCTGTCTCATTGACTAAAAATATTCTGATTCTTACAGGTCATCCAGGGGTGGGTAAAAGTACTTTAGCGATTGATTTAATTGATGATCCTGAACGTAAACTGATTGTTTCTGTGGGGTCGACTTGGCGGGGACGTGAAGATTTATTAGGATATGTTAATCCAATCAGTAATGAGTTTGAACCGACTGATTTTACAAAGTTTTTATGTAAGGCTGAAACAGCATGGCGAAAAAATGATAAACGCACCTATATGGTGATTTTTGAAGAATTTAATCTCAGTCAACCTGAATATTGGTTTGCTGATATTTTAGTGCGCTCTCAATATCCCGATGATCAAGATAAACTGCGTATGATTGAAATGGGAGGAAAAGGGATTCGTAGCATAACAACAACAGGTAGCAAGGTATTTATTTCTCCCGCCCTCCGTTTTGTAGCCACTCTCAATAATGACCATACGACTTTATCCTTGTCACCGCGGGTTTTAGATCGGGCTTCGATCATAGAATTAACTTTAGAACCCAGAACCACATTAGATCGGGCTAAACTTGAATTGGATGAACAACAAATCATGTCAATAGAAGAATTAGATGCGTTGCTCAAGTATAAAAATGCGATGTTTTCCTTACGTGCTGCTGATTCTTTAAAACGTTGTTTAGATAATTTACAAATTTTGGACATGAATACGGCATGGGATGCCTTAGATATCATTTTGTTACAACAAGTCTTAACCAAAGTGAGATTAATGGTAGGTGATCCTGCCAATGAGAATCTAATGCAAGGTTTAGAAGAATGGAGTGAAAATTATGGTAAATATCTCCGAAAAAGTGCAAATCTTATTAATAATTGGACAGAGGCTTTAAAAGACGGGCGCGATGTAATACAAGCATAAAAATATTGGGGGGGGAGTCAGTTGGTAAATATATTTTAAAGCAAAAATATGTCATATTTGTCATAGTTTCAATAAAATATGACAGGAGAATATGAATAATCTCAGAAAAATCATATTAAAAATAAGAACTTAAATGTGGTGCAAACAATTTGGAATGGATATTGCAACTCTATTGATAATATTTAATTTTAGTAATAGGAGCTATTTTTCATGAAAATTGCAGTGACAAGCCAAAATAAGCGTGAGATAACAGGACATGCTGGGAAATGTCGGAAGTTTTGGATTTTTGACATTTCTGATGGTAAAATATCTAATAAACACTTATTAGAACTACCAAAAGAAGAATCATTTCATGAAAGTTCAAAACAAGCAGCACATCCGTTAGATGATATACAGGTTCTAATCACAGGGGGTATGGGAACGGGGATGGTGCAACGTCTTGAAATGAAAGGAATTGAAGGGTTTATTACTTCAGAGATTGCGCCAGAACAGGCAGTGACAGCCTATTTGGCTGGGACTTTAGAAAATTTACCCCCGCATCAGCACGGACACGGACATCATTAGGTTGTTATGAGATGCACAATTGTGCATCTTTACTAGTATTACTCTTTATTTTTCAAAGCGTCATCAATATTGGTATTTTCAAGATTAGCACCGCTAAGTTGTACATTTTGAAGATCAGCTTTCCAAAAATCTGCACCAGATAAATTGACATTGGTAAGATTTGCACCACTAAGATTTGCTTCTTCAAGATCAACCTCTTGAAGATTTGATCCCTGAAGATTCGCATCTTCAAGTTGAGCTTTTTGAAGATGTGCCCCCTGAAGATTCGCTTCTTCAAGAATAGCGTTCTCAAGATCTGCGCCTTGGAGATCAACATCTATCATGTTTGCTTGGCTTAGGTTTGCTGCGCTCAAATTTGCATCTGTAAGATAAGCACCTTGAAGATTTGCCATCTTCAGCGTTGCTCTTTGAAAATTTGCATCTTTAAGATTAGCCCCCTGAAGTTCCGCATTATTAAAGTTAGCATCCTGACAATGTGCATCTTCAAGAGAAGCGTCTTGAAGCAGGGCTTTTTCAAGATTTGTTTCCTCAAGATGTACGCCTGCAAGATTTGCACCTTCAAGACATACTCTTTGAAGATTGGATTCACTAATATCGGCATCGATAAGTAGTGCATCTTGAAGATTGGCATCTTGAAGGTTAATGCCTGCCATCTCAGCACCTTCAAGACGTGATTTTTGAAGAAAAGCCCCCTCAAACTGTGCTTTTTCAAGATGTGCTTCCTGAAGATTTGCGCCTTCAAAATGTGCTTTATGACAATTTGCCTTATCAAACCTTGATTCTTGAAGGTGTGCACCCTCAAGATGTGCTTCATGAAGGTGTGCGCCCTCAAGATTTGCTTCTTTGAGATTTGCTCTCTGAAGGTTTGCACCCTCAAGATGTACTTCAGTAAGGTTTGCATTTTTGAGGTTAGCCTCTTCAAGATTAATTTTTTGAAGATTTGCTCCCGCAAGATTAGCATCTTTAAGGTTTGCCCCTTGAAGGTTGGCGCCTTGAAGATTTGCATCTCGAAGATCGACGCCCATGAGGTTAGCACCTCTTAGATCAGCCAGACTAAAATCTACCCGATTAAGAATTGCTTTTTTAAATTTCACCTTTCTAAGTGTCGCATTTATCAGTTTTACTTTAGTAAAATTGGTATTTTGAAGATCAAGCTTATCAAAGTTCAAAGTGTTGTCAAAATGACAATTTTTAAAATATTTTCGTTCCATTTTCAATGCATTCAGAAAATCATCCATGTTTTTAAATTCCTTACAATTCATTAAATCTTTTTCGGACATATACACCTCTTTGTTTTTAAATTGACTTTATTATACTAATTTGATATTTTTTTCTCAGAAATTCAGTTCTTCAAATGAATAGTAAAATACTTTATCTACGTTTATTACGTTACGTTGCACCTTATTGGCGCGTGTTTGCTTTGGCGATTTTCGCGATAATCATCATGGCTATTAGTGATCCAATTTTGGCAGCTTTGATTCAACCGTTGTTGGATGGTGGCTTTGTTGACAAAGACCCCATGATGATGAAATGGATGCCAATTTTCTTGATGACATTGTTTATTATTAAGGGTTTAGCCACATTAGGTAGTACAGTCGGTATGACTTGGATTGCATCACGTTTAGTTATGGATTTACGGGCTGCAATGTTTAGTAAAATTTTAATTTTGCCAACCAGTGAGTTTGATAAAACATCTGCAGGTGTCTTGTTATCTAAAGTGACTTATGATGTTAATCGTGTCATGGCAGCTGCAACAGAAGTTTTAGTGATTTTAGTCCGTGATACTTTAACGGTGATAGGGTTATTGTTATGGATGTTTTATCTTAATTGGATGTTATCCTTAATTGTTTTTGCCATTTTACCACCAATGATGGTGATTATTCGTGTTGTTAGCAAAATGTTACGTGGGATAAATACATCTATTCAAGATGCAATGGGTGATATGACACGGGTGCTTGAGGAGGCGATAGGGGGACATAAATTGGTTAAGGTGTTTGGTGGACATCGTTATGAACACAATCGTTTTCAAGTGGCGAGTAACCAAGTCCGTCGTTTTGAAGTAAAAACAAAATTGATATCAGGCTTGAGTGTTCTTGTTGTTCAAGTACTCACCGCTGCCGCTTTGGGGATAATTATTTATATTGCCACCTTAGAATCTGCCGCAAATCATATTACAGTCGGTGGTTTTGTCTCATTATTTACGGCAATGGCGTTGCTACTTAGTCCAATTAAACGTTTGACTCAGGTAAATGATAAATTGCAGCAAGGATTAGCAGCATCAGAAAGTGTTTTTAATTTAATAGAACAAAAATCAGAGACAAATCAAAACAGAATACCTCAAAAGATGCGTTTTTCAGGCAAAATCAGTTTTCAACACATTCAGTTTTCTTACGAAGATCAAGTCACTCCTGCTTTACAAGATGTTTCATTAAACATTATACCTGGAGAGACTATCGCATTTGTCGGGGCTTCTGGGAGTGGTAAAAGCACTCTAGCGAATTTAATCCCACATTTTTATACCGTTGTAGAGG
>DAOVTJ010000246.1 GCA_030633165.1 Thiomargarita sp.
AAGTAATTTTTCTGGATTAGCATAATGTGTCACCGCATTCACAATTGCACGCGCACATAAAACGGGATCAGCTGATTTAAAAATACCTGAACCCACAAAAACGCCATCACACCCTAATTGCATCATTAATGCAGCATCAGCTGGTGTCGCAATACCCCCAGCTGCAAAATTTACAACAGGTAAACGACCAAGTTTTTTTACTTCAAGTGCTAAATCATAAGGAATATTATTATTTCTCGCAAATGCAACCACTTCTTCTGTTGGCATATTAGTGAGTTGTCGAATTTCACGATTCAAGGTACGCATATGTCTAACGGCTTCAACGACATTACCTGTGCCCGCTTCACCTTTTGTCCGAATCATTGCTGCCCCTTCTAGCACGCGTCGAAGTGCCTCTCCTAAATTACGTGCACCACAAACAAAGGGTAAATTAAATTTACTTTTATCAATATGATATTCTTCATCAGCTGGTGTCAATACCTCGCTTTCATCAATATAATCGATCTTGAGCACTTGTAAAATTTGAGCCTCAACAAAATGACCAATCCGAACTTTTGCCATCACAGGAATTGTTACCGTTTCCTTAATTTCTTTAATCATCTCAGGCGCAGACATGCGTGCAACACCGCCATCTCTACGAATATCTGAAGGAACACGTTCAAGCGCCATGACTGCCACAGCGCCTGATTCTTGAGCAATAATCGCCTGTTTAGCATCAACCACATCCATTATTACCCCACCTTTTAACATTTGGGCAAGCTGGGCATTTAACTTAAATCGTTCATTTTCTACCATTATTTCTCAATCCGTTTATAAAGAAATAAAGTATTTTATCATATCAAATGATAAATTGAGGGCTATTTATAGTAGACTAATGTTCTGTGTCTTATGCGCATTTTTATGGTTTATAGGATATAAAAAATAGTAAAGTTATTGTATAGAACGATAGTGAATAAAGGATAATGATGAGACTTCAAACAAAATTCTTGCTAATTGTTGGTATTATTTTGATATTGCTTTTTGTTGGGCGTGCTTGTATTGATTATCAATCCATAAGTCAAACCACAAGATATAACTTACAACAACAAGCCGAAAAAGTCAGAAGTTTACTGATGGCAACGCGACGCATTTACCATCATCAATTTATTGATAGTGGCATACCTTTGACTAAAAAAACAGTCGGTTTTTTACCTGCTCATTCTTTAGGGAAAATTTCAGAAGATTATCCAAACTGGGATAAGTCTGGTTTTAGTTTCGACAATGTTTCTGATAAGCCACGTAATCCAAAACATGCCGCTGATGCAATTGAATTAGATGCAATCGCTTATTTTCGGGAAAATAAAGATGAAAAATTGTTGTTTAAACCCTTTACGCGTGATGATGGTCAACAGTTTTATCTTTATGCACGTCCCATTTGGATAGAGGAATATTGTTTGAAATGTCATGGCAAACGTGAAAATGCTCCCGAAGCTATTCGTCAACTCTATTCCTCAGCTTGGGATTATCAAATCGGTGACTTACGTGGTATTTTGAGTATCAAGTTACCTGCTACAATATATAATGAAATGCTTGTGCATTCAATCACACAAAGTATTTTGTTAGAATTCCTTGGTATCATTACTATTTTCTTTTTAATCACAGTGTTAATTCGGCGGCATGTGGTTCATCCTTTAAATCATATTGTCACTACTATGCAAGCATTTGCAAGCGGTGATTATAAACATCGTGTTATTGAATTTAAAGGGGAATTTGGTATTTTGAGTCAAGAATTTAATAAAATGGCAAGCAAAATTTATGAGCAACAAGAAAACTTAAAAATATTAAATGAACAATTGGAACAACGTGTTATTAAAAGGACAAGCCAATTAAATGATAAGGTGACAGAATTAACTCGAACTCGTGAAGAACTGGTGCACAGTGAAAAAATGGCTGCTTTGGGACAATTGGTTGCGGGTATCGCACATGAAGTCAATACCCCATTAGGTGCTATTCGTTCTTCTGCAGAAACACTTTCAAGGATTATAGTACCCACTTTGGAGCAATTTCCAAAACTATTTGAAGTGTTGGCACCAGAACAACAAGAAATATTTTTTACATTAATTGAATATTCTTTGCAAAATCAAACAATTTTAACAACTAAAGAAAAAAGGGCAGCTAAAAAAATACTAATAGCAGAATTAGAACAATATGGGATTGAAGATCCGAGAAATTTTTCCAATACCTTTATTAGTTTGGGCATTGTTGAAGATATTAAACAATATTTACCTCTCTTGCAAAATGTACATAAAGATTTTATCTTTGATTTTGCTTATGATCTATCTACTTTTTCCAGGAGTACAGGAAATATTCACACTGCAGTTGAACGTGCTTCCAAAGTTATTTTTGCCTTAAAAACATTCTCTCGATATGATTCTAGTGGCGAGAAAACCATTACCAATTTACAAGAGGGGCTAGAAACGGTACTCACATTATATGGTAATCAGATGAAATCTGATATTCGGCTTATCAAAGAATATGAGCATGTTCCACATATTTTAGCTTATCCAGATGAAATCAATCAAATTTGGACGAATATTTTCCATAATGCCCTGCAAGCGATGGATTATAAAGGCACTTTAAAAGTGAGTCTTTCACAGCAAGATAATTATGCCGTTATCGCAATAAGTGATAGTGGCACTGGTATTCCTACTGAGATTAAAGAAAAAATGTTTACGCCATTTTTTACAACCAAAAGTGCTGGTGAAGGTAATGGTTTAGGACTTGATATCGTTAGAAAAATCGTTGATAATCATGATGGAAAAATTGAAGTTAGCACTGAAGTGGGTAAAGGGACATGCTTCTCAATTTGGTTGCCAATGACATGTAAAAGCCGCTGAATTTCAGCATCTCTATTTTTAAAAAAATCCACCGACCAAATTCGATGGATTTTCAATCCAAGATGTTTCTCTCGATTCGAGTGATAGCATTTTCCATCATATTCAATGCCTAAAATATACTCTTCTGGCTTGTCAGGATGGCAAACAATAAGTGCCCCACCAATTTGGGGCACCGTTTTATATCCCTGTTTTAGAAGTATTTTTGAAATTGCAATTTCAAAATCTGTGTGTTTTTCACTGTTATATATAAAGGGATCAGCAACAATAACAATTTGTTTGCAACAGGCAAAAGCATCTTCAGATGGCACTTGTGACGCCTCATCCATGATTAATAAATCAAATTTTATTTTTTCAGGCACTAAATATTGAGAAAATGATAAGG
>DAOVTJ010000206.1 GCA_030633165.1 Thiomargarita sp.
ATTAAGTGACATTTATGACATTAATGTTTCTGAACTAATTCGATTGGCTAATCACCATCCTCGTGTCAATATTTTACAACCAGGTTGTGGTGTAGGTGGACATTGTATTGCTGTTGATCCTTGGTTTCTTGTTGCTAAAAATCCTAATTTAGATCGACTAATTCATATTGCTCTTCAAGTCAATAATTTTAAAACCGAATGGGTCATTGAAAAAGTGAAAACAATGGTTTTAGCTTTTGAATTGGAACAGCATAGAAAACCTAAGATTATTTGCATGGGTTTAGCTTTTAAGGCGAATATTGATGATTTACGGGAATCACCAGCATTAGCTATTGCTAAAACATTGCAAACACAATTTGAGGACCTTTTGGTTGTGGAGCCTAATATTCAACAACATACTGATTTTACATTGGTTAATTACAAGGATGCAGTTAAGCAGGCTGATATTATGGTTTTCTTAGTGAAACACCGTGAATTTATTGATTTGGAAATAGATAGGATACAAGTCTTGGATTTTTGTGGAATAATTGAATAGATTGTAACCTTTGATATCATATTGCAAAAATCAATCAGATATCATTTGCATCATCATCGATTATAAGTGTATATTTTTAATATCCTGCTATAATAATTATAAATAACAATGGAGGATATTCTGTGTCAGAAGTAGGATTAGTTCGCTTTCATCAATCTGGCTTTGCTCTTTTACAACGCATTAGTGATATCGGATTATTAGCGGGAACACTCTGGTTATCTGTTTGGTTGACAGGTTCATTATGGTCCGATCATTATGGTGTTGCCGCTTTAGCAGGTGTCGTGTTGTATTATTTATTAGCTGAGATGAATGGTATGTATGCCTCATGGCGTGGTACAAGCTTTTCACAAGAAATGAGATGTTTTGCATGGTGTTGGTTTTGGGTGATACAAGTTTTTTTATTGACCACTTTTGTGGGTAAAATTTCAGCAACGTATTCACGTCAGGCAATTTTAACTTGGTTTGTCTTAGCACCATTTGCGGTCGCTTTATGGCGTTGGTTGGTTTTACTGTTATTAAAGAATATACGGCATTTTGGATTAAATTATCAGCGGGTAGTTATTTGTGGCGCTGGTGATTTAGGTAAACGATTACTGCAAACGATTCATAATAACTCATGGATGGGTTTGAAGATCATCGGGTTTTATGATGACAAATTAAAACCTGGCACACTGGTTGATTCAATACCTGTACTTGGTAACTTAGATAAGTTGATAGAAGATGGAAAAAACGGACGTCTAGATCGTGTTTATATCACATTACCGCTATCTGCTGAACAGCGGATGAAAAAACTTTTGTCAGATTTTACGGATACTGCAGTTACTGTGTATATGGTACCTGATATGTTTGTTTTTGAACTACTGCATAGCCGTTGGCAAGATATTGGAGGAATGCCAGTTATTAGTATTTATGGCACCCCATTGCATGGTTTTGGTGGTTTATTAAAGCGTGTGGAAGATATTATTTTGAGTGTATTAATTCTTATCCTTATTGCACTACCCATGCTTATCATTAGCTTAGGGGTGAAATTGACATCATCTGGACCTGTTTTATTTAAACAACGCAGATATGGTTTAGGTGGAGAAAATATATGGGTTTGGAAATTTCGGAGTATGACTGTTTGTGAAGATGATGCCTCAATTAAGCAGGTGACTTGTAATGATAAAAGAGTGACTAAATTTGGTGCTTTTTTACGGCGAACCTCTTTAGATGAATTACCCCAGTTTATTAATGTGCTTCAAGGACAAATGTCAGTTGTAGGACCACGTCCTCATGCAATTATTCATAATGAGCAATATAGAAGCCTTATTCCTAGATATATGTTACGACATGTTGTCAAACCTGGTATCACTGGATGGGCGCAGATCAATGGTTTTCGTGGCGAAACCGATACACTAGATAAAATGGAAAACCGTATTGATTATGATCTTTTTTATATCAATAATTGGTCTTTGTTCTTTGACGTAAAAATTGTTTTTTTGACAATTTTCAATGGATTTATGGGTAAAAATGCGTATTGAAATGTGACAAACAGCCTGATAAATATTGGTCCTGTAACCAGGCTAAAATCCATCACTCATATTGCAGGACTACCGTCACTGTGGTACCTAACTCTTCTGATGTTTCAAACTGGATGCTTCCGCCTTGCGTTTCTGCCATTAATTTAGCCGAATAAGTGCCTAATCCTGTTCCACCGAATTTTCCAGATGTTATATATCTATCAAAAAATTTATCGCGGATTTCTTTGGGTACTGCGCCTTGATTGTGAATACTGACCGTTGGGTTGTCCTTTTCCATAAGAGAAATCGTCACAACTGCACCTTCTGGTGAAGCTTCTATAGCATTTTTGAATAGATTGGCAAACATGGCATAACATAAGAGTTGCTCTCCAACAACGAAAAATGTGTCTTTTTCTGTCACCAATTGATCATTAAGCATCATTTTCACGTTTAAATCTTGGAAACTTGCATGAGATTGGGTTTCAATTATAATCTTTTCTAATACAGGTAAAAGATTCATTCGATCAGGTTGATACTGGTATTTCCCCATCTCCATTTTATAAAGATTATAAGAATTATTGAGCAATTTCAACATTTGATAGCCCGCATTCTCAATCATTTGTAAAAATTGGTTTTGTTTTTCTAGGGTAAACTCTTTTTCTAAAAGAAGTCTGGCAAAACCAATAATGCCATTTATTGGCGTTTTAAGATCATGTCGGATAATATGCTCGACACCGTCACGCAATTTCGCGGTTTCCTCTAGCGCGATATTTTTCAACACTACTTCATCTCTAGCCTGTTTTAATTTTAAATGGGTATTCACCCGCGCAAGAACAATAGCAGGTCTAATGGGTTTATTAATATAATCTACAACACCAAGTGCAAGCCCCTTGGCTTCATCATCATCATCATCTAGCGTAGTGAGAAAAATCACAGGAATATTTTGAGTTATCACTTCAGCTTTGAGTCTTTTACAAACCTCATAACCATCCATCTCTGGCATCATTATATCCAAGATAATTAAATCTGGGATAATAGAAGCTGCGATTTCTAAAGCCGTAATGCCATCTGTTGCAAAAAAAAAATCAGTTGTGGCGTTATTTAATATCTCACTCAAAATCTTTATATTTACTGCTATATCATCAACGATCAGTATTTTTTGCATGGTAATTCGAGTTTGCTTATTTTTTGTTTGAAAAGTAGATATCCTAAACGTACTTCTGGAATTCAATCGGAATTTCACGAAGAAAGCGAGAGGGTATACAAAATTCGCGATTACCGTAATGGTAACGGCTTTCACTATGACTAAGATAAAGTTGTTTACGTGCTCTGGTAATACCCACGTAACATAAGCGGCGTTCTTCTTCTATGCTTTTAAGACAATTTTGGTGTGGAAATAGTCCTTCTTCTAAACCACATAAAAAAACTAACTCAAATTCTAATCCTTTCGCAGCATGTAAAGTCATTAATTGTACACAATCATCATAAGTAGCTTGTCCTTCTCCAGATTCTAAGGTGGCATGAGCAAGAAAATCACCTAAAATATTGCTATTGTCTTTGTAAGAACCTTCAAATTGACGTGCCGCATTGACCAATTCATCCAAATTTTCTAAACGTCTTTGTGCATCTTCTTTTGTATCTTTTTGATAATGTGTCATAAAACCACAAAGCGATATGGTTTTTTCAACTTGTTTATGTAAGGGTAAGTCCTTTACAGTTTTTGATAATTCTTCAATTAATCTAATAAAAGCCATTAAACTATTATTTGCTCTCGCTTTTAACTCTTTATTTTTTATTACAATCTGAGTCGCTTGCCACAAAGATACTTTTTGTTCACGAGTAATATCACGCAATATGTCCACCGTTCGCTTACCAATACCTCGTTTAGGTGTATTAATAATACGTTCAAATGCACCATCATTATCACGGTGTAGTAATAAGCATAAATAGGCAATCAGATCTTTGATTTCAAGGCGTTGATAAAAACGTAAACCACCATAAATGCGATAAGGAATCTTTTTATGTAAAAGAGCAGCTTCAAACTCTCGCGATTGTGCTGTTGTCCGATATAAAATGGCTACCTCTTTTAGTTTTCCTTGCCAGGCTTTTATTTTTTTTACCACAAATTGCGCTTCTTCATATTCTTTGTAGGCAGTATAGACAAAAATTGGGACACCTTTTTTGTCTTGCGTCCATAAGTTTTTACCTAAACGTACTTTATTATTTGCAATTAAAGCATTAGCAGCTGCTAAAATTGTACCTGTTGAACGATAGTTTTGTTCTAAACGTATTAATTGAGTATCAGCAAACTCTTTTTGAAAATTTTGAATATTCTCAATTTTTGCTCCACGAAAGCCATAAATTGACTGATCATCATCCCCAACAACAAATAATTTACCGTGTGAACCCGCCAATAAACGTAACCATTTATATTGAATAGTATTTGTATCTTGATACTCATCAACATGAATATATTGAAAACGTTGCTGATGATATTTAAGCACAGAGGGATTATCACGTAAAACTTCATAAGCCCGTAATAATAATTCTCCAAAGGCAATAACTCCAGAACGTTGACAGATTTCTTCATAAGCGTGATAAAGTGTCAACCAAAT
>DAOVTJ010000156.1 GCA_030633165.1 Thiomargarita sp.
ATGAAATTTAATAGTTTGCAACAATTAACCTATATTGCTGTCATGTATGGCTTAATGCCTATTTTGATAGGCAGTGGATTTTTTTTCCTTTTTCTGGGTTATTTTAATATCTGGGTGATTGCAATGACTCATTTAGTGGTTGCTTATTTGCTTGTCTTATTTCTAGTGACACATATCTATATCATTAGCACTGGTAAAACGATTTTTAGTAATTTGCGGGCAATGTTCACAGGTTGGGAGAAAGTTAATGACTAAATTCTTCACAACATTCTTTATATGTTTGATTTTAGCTTACTTTCTCTCTCCGATCGTTTTTGAATATTATACTGGTGTCGTTAATGTTGAACTTAGTTATCACAATAGTCAAAAGCTTAGTGATAGTGAATTTGAGCATTTGGCAAATGAATTAACCTATCAGGCGCGTTATGAAAGGGCGGCTAAAATCACCGCGAATGAAGTTAATGATTTTAGTCGGGAAATCAAAACAAAGATATTGATGAATACGCCTTCTTTTCTGAGAAAAACCGATTTTAAACACATTAAATATTTTCGTAATGCTGGAATTCGCCAGTATGAAGGACCAAAAACATGTTTACAATGCCATCAAACTATTAAAGTACATCATACAGATGGTACAAGTTCAACAGTGAATACATTAGATGATGTTGTTAATTCTGTGCATTTTACATTTCAAAGTGCTAGCAGTGGATTTTCAACTTATGGCTATGATGGTCGGCAAGTGAATAGTGAACGTTCTATTCCAGTAGGTAAAATTAATCGCGCTTGTGGTATACCAGGTAGTTTTTCATGGACGGGATGGGCAGATTTAATCAAAACAAAGCCTTCTCATGATCATATTGAAATACGCAGTGAAGGTTGTGGGCAATGTCATATCGGTGGAAATTATCATCCTGCTACAGAAAAAATGATGCCGTTTGGTGATGTCCCTAAAGAAACTAAGCAAGGGATTGATTGCCTAATTTGTCATGCTGATCAATATGATATGAATCAACGGTATGTTATTGAAGATGATTCAGGGCGACGTTGGAATCAAGATCGTAGCTTAAAAGCCGCTTTAAGCGTTGCAAGGGCGACAGATAAAAATTGTTTAAATTGTCATCAGCACAATATGGGTGGTGATGCTTATAAACATAATGTATCTGCAAAATCATTGGGCTATAAAAATAAACGCCTCATACATACTGGTGCAAAACGAGGTAATCCTTTTAGTCCAGAAGATGATGTACATGCTGCCGCAGGACTGTTTTGCACCGATTGTCATGTCGCTGAGGGACATAAAATTCCACGTGGACGCTTAGGTGTTGATTTAGTAGCTAATGATTTACCTGAAAAATCGGTTTCTTGTGATAATTGTCATACTACAACACCGCATACTCGTTCCAAAGATCAAGCAATGCTTAATGGACATATTGCTAAATTGGCTTGTGAAACTTGTCATATTACTAAGCTACAAGATAATAATGTCGTTTTAAGAGATTGGGTACATCCCACTTGGAATGAAGAAGAGGGTATTTATATGCCGACAGATATTTACTTATCTGGAGAAGTGGGCAAGGGCTTTACCTTTTTATGGTTAAATGGTAATGGTACATTTTTAGCCAATGCTTTAGGTAATAATCCAAATAAATCAACTGCCTATAATCCGTTAATGCAAGAATTAAGCGTTGATCAAGAGGTGATTGATGCTGTACGTGCTAAAGCAATAGAATTGAAAAAAATTTATACTGATATTGATATAGAAGAATATGTTGAGGCAGCTACTAAGCCTTTAAGTCAACTTTCTTCAACATTATTGGAAAAACGTCGAAAAATGATTCAAGAAAATTTGCGTCCAATAATGAATCAAGGGCGCAGTCGAATTTATCCATTTAAATTATTCAATGCTATGATGTATGAAGATATGGGAAATCAAGGTCCTTTTGGTGCAATGATTTTACCTTTTGATTATCCGACATATTATGAAACGGGGCTTCCCATAGATTCTGTTAAAATTGCTATACAAAATCCTATCATTAAACGCATGTATGAAGTTCCATTTAAGCTGTACATGATGGATGAATTTATGTTTTATTTCGGTGTTTTAGAGGGATGGAAGACAAATTATCCGTTAGTGAAAGATAAATTGGTGAATGTCGAAGCCCATTGGATGCGTCAAATGGGCACCTTAATGGTTAATCATGGAATTGAGAAAATCGGGCGACAGTGTGATGAATGTCATACAACTGAAGGTATTATGGATTTTGAATTTTTAGGGTATTCGCCTGAACAGGTGATTGAGTTGCAACAGAAGAAGTAAATATTAAAGCCTTGGGAAACATCCCAAGGCACTAATCTTTTAACTTACTGAAACAGTCTTACTTCGTGCCATTGCTTCTTCAAGTTCTTTTCCCTGAATTAACGAGGAAGTTTCAATGCTTACGCTCACTTCTCTTGATTGTGTCGTTTCCATCGCGGTAATTGATAAGCGCCCTTCTTCATTCAGGCGGAATACAATTTGAATTGGTGAATTTGCAGGTAAATTAGATGGAATTTTAAGAATAGCCGTACCAATTTCTATTGCATCATCAGCACTCACATTTTTACTGGATACTTCATCTTCCATGATGCGGATCTTAACCGTTTTTTGATTTTTTAAATGTGTCCCAAATTGTTCAGTCACTTGTACAGGTACACGGGTATTTTTTAAAACTAGATTAATCACTTGATCTTCATTTTGTTCATTTCTAGCAACCACCCCAAAACTTTTACTAGTCACATTTCTAATCGCGATATTAGAATATTTAACCGCATCTAATGTAAATCCAGTCTCATCAGCCACAGATTGAGCAATAGACTCTGGAATATTAATTTGATCTACATCTTGTTCACCACTATACTCTTTCACACGTTCAATAAGCACATCATTGAGAGACATTTTCCAACCATAAATAGCAGCACCTTTTGTAATCGCTTCATCAGGCGCAAATTGCTTTGGTCTGACGCTAGGAAATTCAGTTTTAAGACGTGCTGCAATTTGTGGCATACGTGCTGAACCACCCACTAGAATAAATTTATCAAATTTATCATAACCTTTTTTTTGAGCATCTTCCAACATGTTATGCGTTAAACTAATTGTTCTTTCCAATAAATCACTAGTTATTTCCTGAAATTTTTCACGCGTCAATTCAATCCTGACACGTTCCCCACGAGATGTCACCATAATAGGTGTTTTATCTCTTTGAGAAAGGGTTTTTTTAGCTTTTTCAGCCGCTAATTGTAATTCTTGCCAAGTGTCAACATCTTCTAAAATATCATCTGTTGTACCAGTTTCCGTTTGAAACTGTTCAACCATGTATCGAATAATCCGATCATCCCAATCTTTACCGCCAAGTTCCTTATCACCACCAGTACAAATCACTTCAATAGCATCTGGTTTGGCATGAAACATTGTAATATCAAAAGTTCCGCCTCCTAAATCATAAACTAAGATAACGTTTTCATCATTATTTTCCATCATGCCATAAGCAATTGCAGCAGCTGTTGGCTCATTGAGCACTTGGCGAACAGTTAATCCGGCAATCTCGCCTGCAACACGTGTGGCTTCACGTTCATTAATCCCAAAATACGCTGGACACGTAATCACAACATCCGTGATATCTTCATTTAAATGCTGTTTGGCATCATTCACCAGTTTTCGTAGTATGTAACTAGAAATTTCTTCTGGGCGATAATGTTTACCTTGATATTCAAATAAAAAGTAAGGATCACCCATAGAACGTTTGATCAAAGTCACAATTTCATTAGGATAAATCTTAGCGTTTTCTTTAGCAACTTCACCGACGATGATCTGATCTTCATCAAAAAAAACGACAGATGGTGTAATACGTTGGTTTTCAGCATTCAGGACAATAGTCGTTTTTCCATACTCATTAACGTAGGCAATAGCGGAATAAGTTGTTCCTAAGTCAATGCCAAATATTTTTTTGAATTTATTATTCATTCTCTATTTCCTAATACAGGTATAATATTAACCCTTATATGATGCATTTTATCTTTTAAAAACTGCTCTATTATAAATAATCTAATATATTATAATATAAAATATCTCAAATATGAAAACATTACATTATTAATACTATTATTTTCTTATACTGTTAGTATATCGTCTTAATTGGTATTTACAATCTTGTTAAGCCGTTATAATGAACATGAAACAAAATATCACCATGTTTAAACCATTACCCATGCAATATGTCTCCCTTAAAGTACTCACTGAGGATGTCCCTTTAGTGGCACAAGTGTTGGCAGATTGTGGCATGTTTAATCCTGAAACGACAGAAATGTTCGCCGAGCAATTACCTGAACATCCTGGAAAAAAATTTCATAGTGTGTTTAATTTAGCACGTAGCCGTTTTGATAAAATTTTAGCACGTATCCCATTTACACCATCCACTTCACCTATTCACATCATTGAACTCTCAAAGTTGGAAAATATTAACACCCAATTAGGTAATATTTGGCAAGTGTTATCTCAATTGGAAGAACAATTACATCAATGTAATGAACAGTATACTTCTTTTAAACAATTACTTGAAACGTTAAAAACATTTTCTGGACTTGATGTTGATTTAAAAATATTTCAAGACTCTGCAAAATTCTTAAATCTGCATATTGGCACAGTTAGTGTTGATAATATTGAACATCTTCAAGATTCTATTGGCTTAGCGGCGCATTTTATCACTATTTTCCAACGTGATGAACATACTGTATCTTTTGTTGTAGCGGGACCTTTAGAGCATCAAGATAAAATCCGTGCCATACTAGAACATGCTGATTTTCAAGCCCTAAGTATTCCACCAGAATTTCACAGTCATCCTCAAAAAGTACATGCTGATTTAACATCCAAAATTGAGGAGTTACAAATACAAACTGATACGGTGAAAACAACAATTAACGCATTGGCTGAAAAAAACAAGACTATATTGGAACAAGCCTATCAAACCTTAAACAGTGCCGCTGCGTATGCAAAATTAACAGAAACCTTTAGATGTCATGGACAACTTGCCTTGATTGAGGGGTGGATGCCAACAGCTGATTTGTCAAAGCTAGAAAGCGCTTTGACTGAAAAACTAGACTCACCGTTTGTTTTCAACACGCGTAAACCCTCTCCCTCAGAAT
This sequence comes from Thiomargarita sp., assembly GCA_030633165.1. Classification (GTDB taxonomy): domain Bacteria; phylum Pseudomonadota; class Gammaproteobacteria; order Beggiatoales; family Beggiatoaceae; genus DAOVZS01. The sequence goes on from DAOVTJ010000156.1 coordinate 5,179, forward strand.
ATCCGCATGTGCCATCATTAATACGTCATCACCGACTTTTAGCACCATTTATCGCATTGGTGAAAAATTATGGTACGCCTCGTTATGGTGAATTTGATCCAACACTTTTATTTAGCATTACGTTTATATTGATGTTTGGTACGATGTTTGGTGATGTTGGACATGGGGCATTGATTGCTGGTGCTGGTTGGTATTGGCGCGAAAAATTGACAATATTTACACCATTTTTTATTGCAGCAGGGCTATCATCCATTTTCTTTGGCTTTTTATATGGGAGTATTTTTGGTTTTGAGGAAATCTTATTACCCGCATTATGGATGTCACCCATTCACAATCCGAATTTAATGTTGACAGTTGCTCTCTATTGGGGCATTGGTTTTATTTTATTGGCAACGCTTCTTACTGTTATTAATCGTTGGCAAGAGGGTGAATATGCTGCTGCCCTACTTAATAATACAGGTATTGCTGGTATATTTTTATATTTAGGGGGATTTTACGCTGTTAGAAAGTGGATGGAAAGTGATCTATTTGAAATCGATCAACAACTTGCTTTGCTGCTACCCTTGTTACTCATTTTAGGTTATAAATGGTATAAAAATAAATTGCCCTTTGGAGAGCGTTTTCTTGTGACATTAATTGAAGGGCTAGAATCCATTATCAACTACCTTGCCAATACACTCTCATTTTTACGTGTTGCTGCTTTTAGTCTAAATCATGCAGCCTTAGCAATAGCTGTATTTACCTTAGCTAACATGATGGAAAGTCCTGGAAACTGGGTTGTGATTATTTTGGGTAATCTTTTTATTGTGATAGTAGAAGGGGCTATCGTTACTATCCAAGTTTTGCGTTTAGAATATTATGAGGGGTTTTCACGTTTTTTCAGCGGTGATGGGCGCGCATTTCATCCCTTGATGATGGGCTTGAATAAATGAACTCAGAAAAAAGGCTGCAAGATTAAATCTTGCTAAATATGACAAAGAAAATTTGCCCTACGTAAGATAAGTCTATATTATCTGATATTCATTTTGCATTAAATTACGATGATAGTTAAATCACTATGGAATTTTTTTATAGACAATCTTTAGTGTTACCATTCATA
>DAOVTJ010000048.1 GCA_030633165.1 Thiomargarita sp.
CTTATCAACTGTTTCTGAGAGTGCTGTCATAAAAATAATTGGAATATTTTTGCTTTCTTCTTGCGATTTCAATTTTTCGCATACTTCAAATCCATCCATACCAGGCATCATTACATCTAACAAAATCAAATCTGGGAGTGCATACACCGCTTTTTGGAGAGCAGCAAAACCATCTTTTGCCACCAAAACTTTGAAACCAGCTTCGGTTAAAAAATCTAGTAACATACTTACATTTGCAGGAATATCATCAACAATTAAAAGGGTCTCTTGTATTTTATCATTCATATTTTATCCATATAAGGTTGTATGAGTTCACGAATTTGTTCATCTTCAAAGTTTTTAGCCAATTGTTCAATCCTATCAGCAAAAAAGACCAATTTATCATCTATTTCTTTTAACAGAGCCACTTGTTCAGAAATCCCCTTGAAATCACCCCTTAGGCATAAATCATCAAGGATAGCAGCGTATGACGCTGGTAATGGCACAGCAGAAAAATCAACTTGACTTGAATCAGTAACAGGTGCGGTATAAATCCATTCTATCTTCAAATGTTCTTGTAAAGATTTTAATAAATCATCGGCAGAAATCGGTTTAGGAATGAAATCGTTACAACCTGCCTTTAAACTTTCTTCACGGTGATGATTAAAAACACTGGCTGATGCAGCAATCACCACAGTTTTTGAAATCTCTTTCCTCAGTTTACGAACAAATTGAAACCCATTCATCCCTGGCATCATAAGATCTAATACAATTAAATCTGGTTGAAATTCATATACTTTATCCAAGCCCTCAAGACCACTATTCGCTTCTAAGACTTGAAAACCTAAAGGAGTTAAAAGATTAACCAAGACTAAACAATTTTCTAAATTATCATCAACGACCAATATTTTAAATTTCTTTTTTGCTCTATATCCAATAATAACATCCGTTGAAGGCTTGTATTGTGCCACTCCAGGGACTTCTGGTAAAACAAGTGCTGTACAAAATGTACTACCTTGCCCAAGCACGCTCTCTACGTTTAATTCTCCTCCCATCAACTCAACCAATTTCTTAGTAATGGATAAACCTAAACCTGTTCCTTCCGCCCAATAATTTGGATCTCCAGCTTGTTGAAAAGGTGAAAATATTTTCTCCAACTCATCAGGTGCAATACCAATACCTGTATCTATCACCTGAAAACCTATTTTTTCATTATGTAAACTTACTTTGAAGGTAACACTTCCTGTTTCAGTAAATTTTACCGCATTTCCGAGTAAATTAATGATGATTTGTCGTAATCTTCTTTCATCCCCATGAACTTCACCAGGAATTGTTGATTCTAATTGATATGTAAAGCTAATTCTTTTTTGTTTAGCATGTAAAGAAAATATATCAGTAATACCTTGAATAAACTGATAAAAGTTAAAATCTGTTTTTTCTAGTTCGAGTTTTCCAGCTTCAATTTTAGATAATTCTAAAATATCATTAATGAGACTTAATAAATGCTTGCCACTGCGTTCAATAATGTTGATACCGTCTTTATATTTTGGAGATAATGAATTGTCACGATTAAAAATTTGTGTATATCCTAAAATCGCATTCAGGGGGGTACGTAATTCATGGCTCATATTAGCCAGAAAAGCACTTTTAGCATGATTCGCGGCTTCCGCCTCTTCTTTAGCTGATTTTAATTTTTCTTCAGCTTTTTTCCGTTCTGTAATATCAACAATGACACCGATAATTTCCTCAAATGTCCCGTTCGGACCACGAACCACTGTCACCGACACATCTGCCCAGAAAAAACCGCCTGCTTTCATGACAAAACGTTTTTCAATATGGTAACTATCAATATCATTTCTTGTTAGCGGCTCAAAATTCTCTCGACTAAGAGCAATATCATCTGGATGTGTGACATCAAGGTAACTCAGTTCTTGAATTTCATGACATTTATACCCTGTTATTTCTAACCATTTAGCATTACAACGAGTAAAACGCCCATTAGCATTGATCAGCATAATACCAGCTGCCGCATTATCAAAAATAGCTTGGAGATGAGTTTCTCTTTCCCGTAGTTTTTCTAAAGCCCGTTTACGTGGCGTAATATCAGTTAAAACTGATAAACGCACCAATCGACCCCCATCCCACATAATCGCTCGATCTTGAACAAAATACCAGCGATTATGCGTGATATCATGATATTCCCAAGTATAAATATCAGTCGGTTTACCATCTGCCTTAATTAATTTATCATTGCTACAAAAATCACAAGGACCCGTTTGTCCAGGATGAAGCACTTGCCAACATATTTTACCAACAGCATAGTTATTAAAAGATTTTTTGGCATATTCATTGATAAATAATACCTTGTAGCTTTGCATATCAGAAACATAAACTGTAGAACTTAAACTATTCAAAACCGTTGTGACTCTTTCATTGGCTTGCTTCAAATCATGGGTTCTCTCACGAACTTGTTGTTCCAATCTTTGATTATATTGTTTACGCACCGTAATATCTTCTATCAATACAACAAGATAATCCAATTTTCCTTGAGTATCACGCACAGAACGTACAGAAAGACAAGTATCAATAGCTTTTTCATTTTTGCGGATAAACTTTGTTTCCAAGGTATATCCATCACTTTTCCCATCAAGTAGCTGTTTAAACTTCTTGATATTCGCGGGTAGATCATCAGGATGCGTCAATTCATGCCAATTTTTGTGATAAAATTCTTCTCGTAAATAGCCAAACATATCACATAGCTTATTATTGACTTGAATCCAGCCTTTCAGAGGTGAAACGATCGCCATTCCAATAAGGGATAGTTCAAAGAAATTGCGAATTCTCTCTTGACTATGACGTAATGCTTCCTCAGCCTGTTGGCGTTCATAAATTTCTTGTTGAAGTATTTTATTTTGTTGCGCTAATTCATCAGTTCGTTTGATAACTTGAATTTCTAAGGTACGGTTATAAACTTTTAAGTTATCTTCAGCTTGCCTAAGTGCTGTTTCTACCGAACGACGTTCAATAATTTCTCGTTTTATTTTTGAAGTATATTTATTTGAATTTTCTAAATAAAGTAGTATAAGGAAGATTAATATCCCCCCCCCAAGTAAAGGACTTAAAGATATCCAGGTTATTCCTGTCACAGGATAAGTTAAGCTTGGAATACATATAATTGACCAAGTACGCCCTGCTACTTCAAATTTTCTTTTTAGATTTAAATGACTCTCAAAGGAAGACTGGGGTGATTTATGATACAAAAAACGTTTTGTAGGAACCGCTGATTCATCTTGTATTCTAATATTGATACCTTTGGGTGGAAGATATTCCAACGCCTTATCCACAATATCTTTGATATTGAGTACACCTACAATAAAACCTTTTAAATCTTCTTCTTGTTCGGTTTGGTAAATAGGATAAAAAACTAATATGTTAAATTGTGTGCTATCTTTAGAATTAATCCATGTCGTTGCTTGCATAGTGCCAGTCTCACGCGCTTGAGTCCTTGCAATTAATAAATCTGTTTCTGAAGCGAAGTCAAAACCGAACATTTGTTCATTTGAAAGACAGGAGACACGATATAAAATTGGAAAATATTCTTCACGTTGGGAAGCAGCCACCATTGTGCCTTGAGCATTTCGCTCAAGAATTTGGAAATTCGGAATTTCTACTTGTCTTGCCTTTTCAAAAACATCCCGTTGGTTTGCAGAAATGCGGGGGAGCCAATTTAGAGTCAGGAGATAAGAATGACGTGATAAGAATGAAGTGACAAAAATGTTAAATTCCTGCTGATTGACTTGATTATGGGATGCCTCATAAAATGCTGCTGTTGCATGCAACACTTCAAAAGCACTTTGGATAGCATTTTGCACAGCCCAGATTTGTTCCTGTGCTGTTTTACGAAATTCATGCGCCATTCGTTGCTGTTCCATTTTTTGTACGATGATAAAACCTAAGATAGAAAAAAGGCTACCCAATACGAGTATCACAATAACATTAATATGTTTGCGTAACATGTTGTTTAATAGTGTCTTTGGTTATAAACCATCCTAAAAAAATGATTGATTTTATGTTGTTAGGCTAAACATGAAATTAATAATGAATACTTAATTGTAGTATATAAAACCTATATAGATTTATTATACAATAAAAGGAAATCTGAATAAATAGTGACATAAAGTAATCTGACTTGTGTTATTATGCAACATTTTTATATTCATCTGTTTCTTAGAATGTTAAATATTTAGATGTGATAACTGGTAACTGATACCAGAAAAAATTCTGTACAACATTATTAATTATATTCATACTTTTAACAAATTTTCAATCAGATCATAACTTATTATTATTTTTGGGGAATATAAAAATGGAACTTAAACAAAAGGGAGAAGATACATCAATTGATGTTAGCCAACCATTAACTGTGACAATGGAATGGACAACAGCAGCTGATTTTGATTTAGCAGCAGCTTACGAAACTAGAGAGGGTGAACAAGGATTAGTATATTATGGTGATATGGGTAAGCTGTATGAGTTTCCTTATTTATGTCTCAGTGAAGATGAAGGAGTGGGTGATGCTGGTGGAACTAAAGAAGAATCATTGTCTATCACTCGCTTAGATGGTATGAATTATGTGTGGTTATTTTGCTGGGATTACGGTATGGTACAAAGAGGTCAGCGTGCTCGTTTTAATAAAAGTGATGTGGTACTCAGTATTGTTGATGTTTTTGGTAACAATGTTTCAGTCAAAATCGATACAGGTGAACAGGGCAATGTTTGTTGCATCGCCACTATAGATAATTCCCGCCCTGAAGGGGCTAGATTTATTAATTATAGCCAAGTAGGAACATTGAATGGACTTAAAACCCTTGAACAATTAGTGGGTATTATACGACAGTTTACACTATAATTCTATAGTGCACCTAAAATATTTGTATATTCTTAGAGTCCAAGTTTTTATCAAAAAAACTTGGAATCTAGCTGTCAAAATAACGAGGTTCAGATGAGATTTACTTTTCCTGGTTTAACGGATCAAGAGGTTGAAATTGCCCGTACACAATACGGTTCTAATGCTGTTACCACTTTCGACCAAGAAACATTTTGGGAGAAACTCTGGGCTAATTTTAAAGATCCTATTATTGTTATCCTAATTTTAGCTTTAGGCATCACTGTCATATTGACAATTTTTGGATATACCAAATGGTATGAAAGTGTTGGTATTGGAGTTGCTGTATTCATAGCTACTTTTGTGGCAACCTGGTCTGAACACAGTAATGAAAATGAATTTCAAAAATTGCTCGAAGAAGCCTCAATGATTAAAGTGAAAGTTTTTAGAAATAATCACTTAATTGAAATTAATATCACAGACTTGGTTGTAGATGATTATATCTTGTTACAACCAGGCGATACTATACCTACTGATGGTATTTTAGTGGCAGGTCATGTGGATGTTAATGAAGCTTCAATGACGGGTGAATCAGAGCCAATTCGCAAAAGTGCGATGCCTGAAAGTGATTTTACTTATGATATTTGTGAAGAAAATAACTTATATAAAGAAACATTGATTGAAGACGGTGAAGCGGTGATGAAAGCAACCGCTGTGGGTGACAAAACCCGTTATGGCGAAACGATGAAAGAAATCGTTAGGGCTGAAAACCGTTTATCACCATTACAAGAAAAACTTACTGTTTTGGGGAAACAGATCAGTACATTTGGCTATATTGGCGCGACTTTCATTTTTATCGCTTTTATGCTGAATCATATTTTCCTACAAACAGATGGCGGCCTCTTAAACTATTTTGCTCAGCCTCCAGGGGAAATTATCAGTAATGTTGTTACGGCTATGATTTTGGCTATTATCATTATTGTTGTTGCTGTTCCTGAAGGGTTACCTATGATGATTGCAATGGTTTTGGCTTTAAATATGCGTAAACTGTTAACAGTCAAGGTATTGGTACGTAAATTATTAGGTATAGAAACAGCTGGCAGTTTAACGGTGCTCTTCACAGATAAAACTGGTACACTCACTCAAGGAAAAGTGGCTGTAGAAGAATTTCTAACAGGTAAAATAGAAATTTATCATCTGTTTGAAGATATACCTGTCAAACTTCGCAATATGCTTGCTTTTGCAGTACGTAACAATACTAGTGCTGTTATTGATACTAGTACGCCAGACAAACCTAATATGGTGGGTGCTGATCGGACTGAACAAGCTATGCTACGCTTTATAACACCATTATTAGAACAAAAAGAAGAAATTCAACTTATTGATAAGATTTCCTTTAACAGCCGCCGTAAATTTTCTGCCACACAAGTCGAGGGTGAAAAAGCTATCACTTTAGTTAAAGGGGCAGCAGAACTGATTTTAGAAAATTGTACACATTATTTTGATGCAGACGGTAATACTGTAAAACTCACTGATAAAGAAGCTTTACAAGCTCAAGTGAGCGGTCTCTCAAGACGCGCTATGCGTTTATTGGTGGTTGCGATAACGGATACTCCGATCAACAGTAATCAGGATTTACCTAAAAATTTAACTTTAGTGGGTATTTTTGCTATGCGTGATGCTTTACGCAGCACTGCTTCTGTTTCAGTAAAAACTGCTAAAGAAGCTGGTGTTCATGTGATAATGATTACTGGAGATGCGAAAGGAACGGCACAAGCGATTGGTACTGATATTGGATTATTATCTGATGATAATCAGGCGAAGGTGATCACTTCGACGGAATTATCAGAGATGTCAGATGATGAGGTTAAGAAAATGTTGCCCCATATTTATGTCGTTGCGAGAGCTTTGCCTATTGATAAAACCCGTTTAATTAAACTTGCGAAGGAATTAGGTTGGGTTGTTGGTATGACTGGCGATGGTGTTAATGATGCGCCTGCTGTTAAAAATGCCGATGTTGGTTTTGCAATGGGTTCTGGGACAGAAATGACAAAGGAGTCCAGTGATATTGTGATTTTGGATGATAATTTTTCTTCTATTACTAAGGCGATGTTATATGGGCGAACTTTATTTAAATCCATTCGCAAATTTTTAATTTTTCAATTAACTGTCAATATTTCAGCTATTCTTGTGGCTTTTTTCGGTCCGTTTTTTGGTTTTGATTTGCCACTCACAATGACACAATTATTGTGGATTAACATTATTATGGATACTCTAGCAGGTCTTGCTTTTGCTGGGGAAGCAGCATTATCGCGTTATATGCTAGAAAAGCCGATTCCAAAAAATGAACCTTTGATTAGTAAAGATATGTGGTCGTCAATTCTCATCAATGGTAGTGTTGCTGCGCTAATGAGTCTGATGTTTTTAACTTATGCACCGATTCGTGAACTCTTTTCGCGAGGATTGCCAATTAATAGTCCAGAAGCAGAAGCAGTCTTTTTAACCGCTTTTTTTGGTTTTTTTGTTTTTATGCATGCCTTCAATACTTTCAATGCGCGTACTCAAAGCTTGAATTTATTTGAACATATTTTAGAAAACAAGCTATTTTTATGGGTGCTTGTGTCAATTTTTACCATTCAGACGCTCTTTATTTATATCGGGGGAGAGGTGTTACGCAGTGTTCCTCTGCAAGCAATAGAATGGTTCTATATGGTCATGTTTGCACTTGTGTTGATTCCAGTTGATTTAATCCGAAAACTAATACGTAATATAGTATTTGGTAATCCTGTGTTGACGCAATCCAAATAATCAAAGTAAAAACCAGACCGGGCAAGTCTGGTTTTGAAGTTGACTAAGTTATTTCATGCACGTTCCCAAGCTACAGTACTTGCCTTTTAATTCTGCCAATTCTAAAATCCTGTGAATCCTGATTCAGACAAATTAAACCTGAAATAAAAATTGACTTATATCAATTTATTTTTAAAATAGGTATTTTAAGAGATTAAAAAAGTGACAACTTTGGAGATTTTTATGAGCGAAGAAGATGCTAAAAGACTAATGGTGCTGTTAAAAAAATATACTGAAGAAATAACTGCTAGCAAAGAAAAAGCCCTTCAAGCTTTGATGGATGCAGGGCTTGTTAAAGCAAATGGGCAGCCAACAGATTTATACAGGAACTAAACGAAATGTATAAACATTATCCTTCTTTAGTTTTTGGATTCCATGCTTGTGAAAGAGAAATGGGAGAAACCATTCTCTCTGGAGATGCAGGCTTCAAAGCCTCAACAAATGATTATGATTGGCTTGGTCATGGTATGTATTTTTGGGAAAATAGTCCTCATCGTGCTGAAAAATATGGTGATGAACTTAAAAATCTACGTAAAACCTTAAATACTCCTTTTGTAATTGGTGCGGTTATACATCTTGGATATTGTTTTGATCTACTTGAATCTCATTCGCTGCAACTTCTTAAAGAACATTACTTTTCTTTAAAAAATACCTATTTGAAAGTGGGTTTAGAAATGCCTAAAAATAACAATATAGGAAAGAAACCAGATAGGCTTTTGAGAAAACTTGATTGTGCTGTGTTTGAATCTATGCATAGTGAAATGAAGAAAACAGAGGAAAAACCTTTTGATTCTATAAGGGCAGCTTTTTGGGAAGGTAAAGAACTTTATCCTAGCGCTGGGTTTAAAGAAAAAAACCATATACAAATTTGTATCCGAAATCCAAATTGTATCAAGGGATATTTTCGACCACTTGAAATGGATACCAGTCACCCAAGGGTTTAGATTCTATTTCTACACACCCACCCAAAACTTCTCCAAGCGCTGCACCGAGCCGTCTTCAAAAAGACACCCGCAATTCTTCTAAGAACCACAGAAATTCCATCAATTTAGACTTAGTCAACTTCAAAACAAAACCTGCCAGGTCTGGTTTTGACTTTTATTTTCATGCTTTTGATTTCCGTCTAGTTTATCTGAAAAAATCGCTGTACTAATATTACCCATAAAAAAGCGTTATAACCACATGCTGTAAAATTCTGGAACACATCTTACTCTGATATTTAAAGTTATTTTTCGCTAATAAAAACAATGATTTATACTAAAAAGATAATCGTAACTTCTCAAGAACTATAGGTAAACAGATTTATCTGTAAACATAATATCTTGAAATCTAATGGTTTTAATATTTTACAAGAAGCATTTACCTACAGTTCTTGAGCAGTTACGAAATCAAGGTAAAAGTTGTTCCTCAGAAGCCGCAGGTATAGCACAATGCAAAGCTAATCCAGCTTCTTGTGGTATCGAAGTCAGTGGAGTTCACGCTAGCTTCGCACCTTCTACAGGCATACTCAACATTCCTTTTGTGGATGTACCCGATGCTTTTGGAGGCTTTACAAGCTACTCGGTTGATATGACAATTATTCCAGAAGCTGAGACACTTTCATTCTCTTTGAGTGGGGCAGCACCTGTGAAGTAAACTAAACTGTATCAGCTTAGTAGGTGGGTAGAGCGAAACTCACCTTTTTTTTGTCTGAATCAGAATTTTAGAATTGGCAGAATTAAAATTCGAGGTTCAAGTTTTTCTTCAAAAAACTTGAACCTCGAAAAGACCAAAAGACAAGCCACAAACACCTTTTGCTCCTTATTCAAACAAACCACCGTCTAATCAATTCTACTTGAAAGCAATACTTCTTAGGTTCGATCAATTCACGCAATAATAAATTTTTTAATGTTACCTCAAAGTCATCTGGACATGCTGTCCGTAAACTCTCTTCACAAACTATCTTGCCTTCCCCTTGTGCTGCTATAAATCGTAGCATTGCTAATCCTTTTTCATTCACTTGATTATTGGCAATATCCGCAAAAAAGAATCGTCCATGTTGTAAGGCACCTGGTATCGCTGCTTCAACATCGCTGACGTTGGCGAGACGCCGTTCATTAATCTCTTGTTTATTTTTTAATGTCACAATTTCTGAACTAAGTAATTGTATTAAAGCGGGATGACAATGGGTAATTTCCAGAAGCCGTTGACTCGCTAATTTTTCATAACGTAGAGAAAAGTCTTTGACAGGTAATTCTATTAATTGTAAGGCTTCTTTGAATTGTAAATAGCTAATATGTACAGTTTGCACATTTATTAAATAACTTGCCCAACGTTCTAATTCATCTATTGTATGTGAACCTGATAAGAGAATTTTCATGCGTTGACGGTGCTGAATGATATGACGAAACATGCCAAGCACTGATTCTTCATCCAATAAGCCTTTGTTGAAAATATGTTCTAAGGTACTAAATTCATCTAAAATCAATAATAGCGTTTGATTCTGTTCCAGAGCATCTTCTATTTCATCTAACCATTCATCAAAATGGCTAAAAGGATCAGAAGTCAAATCATCTCGTGTTAAAGGGGGTAATTCTAATTCTCTATGGCGTTTGGCAGAATTCCGCATAGCACGACTCATATTATATAAAAAACCAACATAGTCTTTTGCTAAAGAGGTTGGTCCCTGCAAATCCACAAATAGTGGAATAATCGTGCTGGGTAATAATTTACCTAAGTTATTAAGTAATGATGTTTTACCAGTACGCCGTTGCCCATAAAGCAATAACGGTGGACAACGGCTTTCAAGTAATAATCGTTCAATACGTTCACTAATATCACTACGTCCAACAAAAATATCTTGGTGTTCTGTAAGCGGAATGCCAATGATATAGGGATTATTAATTTCTTGACGACTTTCTACTGCGTCAATCAATGTACGCACATAATCTGCAATGCATTGCCGCCATCTGGCAGCAATGGGTTGAAAGCGTAGCGCATAGGGTTCATCAGAACGTGTTAGTTCTCGTAATAATCCATCTAAGCGTTCTTCTACAGCATCTAAAGCAAGTCGTTGATTATAATTGCTTTCTTGTGATAAAGCGGCTTGAACATCACGACTGATACGACTAAAGCTGCGAAGTAATGCTGCTATTGAGCTATTAAGCTCTCCATCTGCTAAATGGCGATGGGCTTGGCTTATACTTTTAACATCGCTATAGCTTTGTAATATTCTGGCATCCAGTTCAATTTGAGCTTCTTTTGCAGCCCAGCTTTGCGATGTTCCGCTAATATATTCTATAGCAGCCTGTCCCTCAATAGGATTACGTTCTGTCACCATAACCAAATGATTTTCTAATCCAAATAAGGGTAAATATTGGTATTCATCCCAAAATGCAGGATGCCAAGGCAATAGGCTATTTTGATGAGAAGTTCGTTTTTCATCAGCACGACATAGCAAAATATTCCATGCCGCTTGGAAAGGATAAAATAACAGTGGACGTAATAAAACAAAGCCCAGCCCAAGAAAGAAAACGGAAAATGTTAAGGGGATGATCAAGCTTAATGAATAGCGTCCCATAATCAACACAAAAACGATATATGCGCCTGCACTGCCAAAGATACCTGCAATAATGCCTGCCCAAGGATTCGCAATGCGTTTAGCTAAGACATAAGGGAAGGCAAATAATAACATATAAAGCATGGCATTTTCGATACCACCATGTATGCCGATGAGTAGAGGTTTCAAAAAAATTATGGTGTGAAATTCATTTTTAAGCCATGTGAATAAAGCAAGAAATAAGGCGGCAGTTAGTCCTAATAACAAACCTTGTAGCCAACGCCGAGTGAGTAGAATCCATATTAATGCGAGAAAAAGCCCTAAGATACCAACAATCAGACCATCATACGCCAACACGAATAATGTTCCTGATTGTAGAGAAGCGGCACTGGTGGCTAATATGCTCATTATTTCTGCAATAAAAAACACGGTTAAAGCACTAATAAAAACACCAATTACAATGCTACCTATTTGGCGATATTGGGGTTGATGATAAGCTTTTTTGGTTGTACCATACATCACACTAGCCGCACTACTTGCAGTAAAAATACCCAATAACACAATCACCAAGCTTCTTGGTTCGCTGTTTTGAAGAAATGCTATGGGTAAATCTGGTACACTGAGTAAAACAGCAATAACGATGTTTTCAGCCATGCTGAATATCAAAATTTCCTCAAGTAAATATTCATTACCCCCTATCAGACCAACAGGAAAACTGAGTAGAAAACCACCAATCGCACCAACGATGATGCCAAAGGCTACTGATACGGTGAGACTCCCTAAGACACCAATAATAAGACTAAATAGTAAAGTATAGCAACTCACTAAGATAAGAACATCATTGGACAAACCTAATAACCATAAGCCTAAAGTAACCAAACCACTGATCCATATTGCCCAAAATCCATGCCCTAAGATAAGCAATTTCCATAAGTATTTGTTATGCCAATCTTTCAAATTAGCAAGGGCAAAATCGGGTGATAAATTGGGATCAATAGTTGCTACATAACGTTGCCAAGCTGATGGTGTAAACAGCAACCAACTGATAATAACAAAACTGGCTAAGAACGGATTTGTTGGTAAGTTGTTGGTATAATCATCCAAAAATGTGTTTTTTATCATACTTTCTCCTACCTCACCCATTGTGAGGGTGAGAAATAGGTTATTCCTGAAGTAAATTGCTATATGGTCTCATACGTCGTATTGCTTCTGTTTTCCAAGTTTCATCAGACTTATGTTCTTCTAATGCGGTCAAGCGAGAGTGACAAAGAATTTGCAACAAAGCAGGCCAACGTCCACTTTGTGCCAATATCCACTCAATATCTTTTTTTTCAAAAGCTTGTGGTGAACTGCTTATCAATGCCAATGCCTCTGTAGTTGTCAACGGCCCTAAATTTAACACATGTCCAAAAATATTAAAAAAGGGAGAGGGTTTATTATCATCACATAGCATTTCTTCTGGCGGGTGATGAGAGGTGAATAGAAAACCGAGTTGACCACCAGCATGATTACTCCCCAAAGAACGCATGCCCCACCAAAATTGTTCATCAAGATCGGGAGATGCTAAACCCGCGCCAATTTCATCTAATAAGATCAACGTCGGAATTTCCAAATATTGGTCAAGGATTTCCATAAAACTAACTAAATCACAAGGCTCAGGCACTGGCATATCAAGTTCTATCAAAATGTGCCGTAATAAACTTTCTTGATAACACATACGTGGATCTTGAAAATCCACAAAGACCCATTGATACCCAGGGGATAACCAATCATTACGTTGATCAGGACGTAGTTTTTCAAGTGGGGTGTCAATAATACGACGTAAATAATGCAATAATGACGTTTTACCACTGCGTTTTAAACCGACAATAGCGATATGTTGCAAAGGCGTATATTTCCAGACATCAAAAATACGTTTGAGTATATATTCATGTCCAAAAAATTGGTGTGGCTCAGTAATGGGGGGGCCAACAACAAAAGGACTGCTATGCATCGAGATTAAAGTAATAGGCAAATTTTGTGAATCAAAG
>DAOVTJ010000035.1 GCA_030633165.1 Thiomargarita sp.
ATCTGGTAAAATGGAAATTTACTTTGAAACAATAAATGTCGAGAAATTACTTCACCAGGTTATCGTAACAATTCAACCACTTGCTGATGCCAAAAAGAATAAATTAAAATTACATATTGCTAATGAATTAGGAGAAATACATGCTGACTTACTGAAAACCCGTCAAATTTTATTTAACTTATTAAGCAATGCAACTAAATTTACAGCAAATGGGATTATTAATATTGATATTACACGTAAACTTAGCCATGGAAAAGAAATTATTCAGATTTGTATTAGTGATGAAGGAATTGGAATAAGCCTTGAACAACAACAAAATCTTTTTCAACCCTTTAGTCAAGCTAACGCAGCTACCAGCCGAAAATTTGGCGGTGCAGGCTTAGGTTTATCCATTGTTAAGCAATTTACAGAAATGATGGGAGGAGAAATCACTGTAAACAGCATTTTTGGGAAAGGTAGCAAATTTACGGTTTCTTTACCTGTTACCACACCATGTAACGATGTGCTAAAATATTGATATGAATATTATGATATGATATGTCATATTGCTTTAAAGATATTAATGTAACTAATAACTGATAGGATAAATTATGCCCCCACCAAATGAGTCTGGTGGAATGATCCCACTGGAAAAAATCGTTGTTCTCAGTAAGATATCCTTGTTTTCCATGTTAAAAACTGAAATTATTCAAATGATCTCAAAAATTGCACATGAGGAAACTTATGCAGATGGAGATATCTTATTTTCTAAGGGTGATATTGGTAATAGATTATTTCTAATTGTCTCTGGTGAAATAAAAATTATTACAACAAAAGAAGATGGTAGCGAAATGTATATTGCTACTTGGAAAGAAAATGACTTTTTAGGCGAATTATCCTTATTTGATGCGAAAACTCGTACTGCCACTGCACGTTGCATTGGATCATGTACATTTCTGGTTATTGGACATGAAGACATGGAACGCTTAATCCGCGACTATCCGGCCATTAGCCTTGCATTTCTCAAAGTGTTGATTAGTCGTATGCGTGAGATGGTGCTTAGCCAAAACTCAGAGTGAAAAATCCTATTTAATTACTTGTAACGATCACTCATCGCGAATTATGATAGCAGATTTCCTTGGCAAATTATTATCTATAAAACCTAATGAACGGAATGAAGTATTTTACTTCTTTCTGGTTTTATTAGTATTTTCCTTTGGTGCTAGCTTTGCACGTAGCATTGGCATGACATTATTGATTGAAAAATTAGGTGGTGATAAATTACCTCTTATATTCATTTTTATAGATTTATCTGTAATGGTAGGTTCAATGCTATATGCCCATTATACTAATAAATTCAGTGGTTTGGATATTTTAGGATTTTTCTTGCTATCAACAGCCGTTTTTTCCGTCATTGCACAACTCTTGTTTCTAGCAACAACATACTGGTGGTTCGATCAAAATTGGGTGTATGGATTTTTTTTCGTCGGTTTTTTCTTTTTTTACATTTTAATTTTCATACATACTGGTAGTGTGGTGGCTTCTTATTTTACAGCAGTTCAAATGAAGCGTGTTATGCCCATTATCAATGCTGGTATTCCGATTGGTGGTGTTTTAGGCGGGAGTGCTCTCATTGTTTTATTAAACATTTTTCATGTCCCCCCCCAACAATTAATTTTGATTTTAGGAATAGCTTGCCTTGGTGCTTTTGGGGTATTACGTATTATCAATGCCCGTTCAACTCCTGTGCATGTGACCAATACTGCTGCTCCTCTGCGAACTAAAAAAAATCCATTAAGCGGTTTTATAAGTGCATTTAAAGACATTATTGGATCTAAATTGATGATTTATATGTCTATAGGTTTAATATTGTTTGTAATTGTCAGCAAGTTATTGGAATATCATTATCAAACTATTATTTATTATCAGGTTTTCCCAGATACCACAGAACGAGCCACATTCTTTGCGACTTATGAAGTTTTTGCAAATCTAATTTGGTTATTTATTCAATTATTTTTGACCTCTCGCATTGTAGTCAAATTAGGCGTTGGTGCAAGTAATGTACTTTATCCTGTATTAACTGCAATAGCTTCTTTGGGTTTATTGATCTATTTCTTCTTGAAAGCAGAAGGGCAAATTGCAAATGGTATTACAATGATGTTATTTTTGGGAATTTTTACCCAATTCATTAACCAAGAAATGCGTCTTGCTCTACGTTCTCCCGTTAATAATTTATTATTTAATGCGATTCCGCCCAATCAATGGGGGAGCAATAAAGCATTTCTTAACGGTATTGTATTTCCGTTTGCAACACTCATTGCAGGTGGTTTCCTAATCATGATAACAGGAGACTCCTCAATAGCCCTATTGAATTCTATTTCGGAGGAACAACTCCATTATTTATTGCCCTTGATTGCTTTGGTCATTTCACTATTAGGCATTTGGATCGCTTTACCACAATCCAGAGAATATGGCAATGAAATGGAAGCACAAGCCTATAGAGCAATATTCGGTCCCCAAGTTGATTCTAAAGGCGGTCAAGCAAGCAAAAGTTTTAGAAAGGAAATACAAGATAAATTAAGGAGTGGGAATTCTGCCCAATTGCTTGTCGCTTTGGAAATGGTACGTATTCTAAAAGCGGATTTTTTTCTCAATCAAATTGGAAATTTACTACTTAGAACAGCAGATTTTAAGATAAAAAAACATTGTTTGAATACATTAGACTGTCTCTTACATTCTAATGCTAATCTTAATTATTTAATAGAAGCTTTAAGAACAGAACAAGATGTGAAAGTTTTGCCATTAATTATGAAAAATATGGCAAAATTCAAAAGAGCTAGTTTTAATAGTTTGGTAGAAAAATTCTTAAAACACCCTGACCCCTCTGTATTTATTGAAGCCAGCCTATTTTTGTACAATAACACGAAAGAAAAGAAAAGAAATTTCCAAGTACCTGGAAGAATTGAAAAGGCAATTGAAGCGCGTCTCCATAATGCAAAATTACAGGATGCAGCACTCTATTTAAATGCTTTAGGTCAATTACATCAGATTCATTATAGTAAGACAGTCTCAAAATTTCTTAATAGTGATGATCCAGATGTACGTTTAGCAGCGTTTACAGCAGATATTCGTTTGCATTTGCATGAGAACAAACTGGATTCTTTGAAACACCGCTTGATTAAAGCATTAGAATCGCCAGAACAAAAAATGAAGATTGTGGCTTTGAAAGCCTTAAAAGATTGTCGTCCTTTAGAAGATTGGTCACCAATTATTAAATTGTTAGGATCAAAAGATCCTCTCTTGTTAAAAGAAGCAAAAGAATTATTACAACTTAATCTAAAAGTTGGGATGTGTAATGCAATGCTCGTCAAACAAGTATTTGAAGATAAGATCTCAATACAACAAAGATTTGAGACCTTTTCGTTGGTTTATCGTACGCTCAGTAGTCATCAACACAAAAAAATACAAAATATGGCAATTATTGCCTTTAAGCAATTCATTTATGTGAATGCTTTGTTGAAATTACATGAGTCAATGGACTCTAACAATAAAACATACGATTTGATCACAAAGGTATTACAAGAAATTAGTGATGATCATTTAGACCATGTTCTTACAATCCTCACTTTTGTAACTAGGCAAGATAATGAATTTTTTCAGATGGTGAGTTATGGTCTCAAATCGTCAAATCGTGCTAATCAAGGGAATGCTTTAGAGGTACTTTCTAATGTTGGAGAAAAAGAGTTAGTTAATTTGATGTTAAAGTATTATGAAGAACGTTTGAATAATATTCATGCATTCAAGCGTGTTTACTTCTCATTATTTAGTAAACCATTGAAAAATGTAGATAAAAATAATTATAAAGCTCAATTATTTGCATTAAATCATGATATCCTTAACGCCTGTTTGCTTTATATTGAGTATGAGAAAACGGGTGAATATCAGTTAGTGGATACCAAGAAAACTGTGCGAGATTTATTAAACTGAAAAAACGACTATTAGACCTGACATATTTTAAAAAATATCAGGTCTAAAAAACATACATTAATGAAAAAAAGACATGTTTCAATCGTTCTTTTCTTCTTTAGCTTTCCGACGGTGTTCATCTATGATATTTTTGACATCGTATGCAGATGGTATGCCATCAATTCTAATTTCGGCTTCAGCACTCGCGGCACTTGCGATTTCAACCTGACCTGTTCCTAAAAGCCGTTGCATAAAGCGTTGATTGATTTGTACTCCTCGAATATCTCCTAAAAAAACTTCACGTATATTTTTTTCAAAAATACCAGTTCTCAAACTAACTCTTTCATTTGTTACACGGAGTCTTGTATTGACAACATATAGCCACCAGAACAGCAAATAACTGATTCCAATAATACCACAAATCATCGCAATAACAGACCAAACCAAATATTCTCCCTTAAACCAAAAAATGATGCCAATGATACCAATTATCGTTGCCATATCACATATCAGAAATAAAAATGGACTATTACGAAACATAGCCGGTGTTGAGTCATATAACATTTTCTCTTCGCTCACTGAATTCTCCTTTTAAGTTAGGCGGATTGCCAACTTTATATTATCACATTTCTTCCCACTCAGGCAAATGGGGTGTGTTAGGTATTCCCTCAAGTCTAAATACAGCTTCATTAGTGAAATCACCTTTTGGCGGGGTAAGAACAATCGTTTTTCCATTTTTTAATTGTTCAATTTGTCCTGTATAACTACCTATTCCATTTTGATCATAGTTTGTCAACCAATTTTTTTCTATAATTTCAACTTCAATTGTCACCATATCACTAAGTTTTTTTCTGAAAGTAAAACTACCAATTTTTCCAGTAGAATCATTTGCGATAGCATTTACCCCAGTTTTTTCTATGATCTTTTTCAGATCCATATAAACAGTAATAATATTGTCACTATCGCTAAAATTTCCCCACTTTATTCGCTCAAGAATCAGTGTGAGTTCGAGTGAATTTTGTATTGCAATTAGATATTTTTTGTATGCTTTAACTGTATTCTGCATTGTTTGCAATGGTGCAAAATCTAAATAATTTTTAGCACGTTCTATATCTATGGTTTCCAAAAATTCTGTATAAAAATGACGATCTTGTGCTTTTTCCACCTTGCGACGCAAGCCTCTAATTTTATCATCGCCTTGTTTATATTCATTTGGCCAGTTGCTATAATTATCCAATTTCTTATAAGCATCAGACCATTTTCTGGATTCTATAAGCGGATCAATGTATTCATTAAGTGATATAAAAACATTGGTGATAAATTGCAGTTCTAGTGCTGTTTTATCTTGAAATTGTTCTTGGTTTAACCACCGTGCTGCTTCTAAAAACCAACCATTATCATATAAATCATGATACTCTGTTATAAACTTTTGCCATTCTTCAGATAAAGTATTATCCGCTTGTGTAATAACAAGTTGCGCTAATGCTGCTGATTTACCCTCAGGTTTCTTTTGCAAATAAATTTGTGCAGCTTTTTTTTGAGTCAGAGGTGTATTTGCCTTTAAAACAGGTTGCCATACTCGTAATTCTTCTTCAGTCTCAAATATTTCTTCAAGTTGTGCGATAATTTTTGTAATTTCAGCTTGATGTTTCCCGTTAGGATTAGCAACTTTATAAGCACGTGCTAATTCTAATTTAACAAAATGAGATTCCACTTGTTCGATTTGTAACCACCACTGCTGATCGCGTTTTTCACGTAAACTTTCTTCAGCTTTTTCTACAATTGCCTTAACCTCACTAAAACGTCTACTATTAGAAAACATCTTTAAATATGTCTTGCCAGCTTGAATCTTCTTTTCTATTGAAAAAGCATTTTGTATTGTTTTCCAAACCTGTTGTTCATTTCTGTGACGCAATTTATCAAGATCATATTTTACTGTGCCATTAGTGATAACAAATAGCCAGGATATGGGATGCGACAACGGTGTTGTATAATAATAGTTTTCTAACCATTGCTCTGCTTTTTTAATTTCAGAAGGATTCGTATTAGGATGATTTAATATGCGTTGAATCTGAGTATAATTTTCTTGATCAAAGTATGCTTGTCTTCCTGATAATATGATTAATATCATAAGAATTACAGAAGGGATAAAAATCAGCACACGACTCCACCAAATTATTAAACATTGTTGCTGTACCTGTTTAGCACGTTTAGCCATTTCCAAGTCTTTTGAAAAAAGACGAATAATCTCCTTTCCTTTGCATTTACCCCATAAGGGAAACCATTTTTTATAACTAGCAATGCTTTGTTCATAATTTTGCAACTGAATAGCATTTTTTTCGGATTCAATTGTTTCTAAGCGTTGTGCCAACCAAATAAAAGCATCCAATAACCCAAAAGAGGCGATGGGATTGACTTGTTTAGGCAAATCCTTATCTTGTAATGTTTCACCAAAAGCACTAACCGAAAAAACATCACAATTTTTCTCTCCTACTTTATTAATAAGATCATTATATAAATCACGAAATTCAACACTAGGAAGATTATCAGGTGTTAAAGTTTCTTGTATTGGATCCAGTCGATCCCATTTGGTAATTAATAAAGCGATAGGTTTAGAAAATGATATTAATCCTATTGTTTTTTGTAGTTGATTAAGTTCACCAGTTTTTCGGAAAACGGGAGCTAAAACTAATAGCCCATCCATGCCTTGTAATTTTTCACGTAATTCCTTTGCAATATCTTGTGGCGCATTTTGAGGTTCAACTAATTCACCAGAATAATCAATTAAGCGAGCATGGAATTCCCCCGTTTTTTGTGATGAAAATTTATAATCAAAGAGAAAATTTATGCTTAATTCTGTTTTAGAAGGTACACTACCCTCTATTAATAATTTTTTAGCTTCTTCAAGTCGTGCATTACTTTTATGTAGAATCTCAGCTTCTTCTTTTGCAGTTGTCCAAGATTCGCTAGTCGGCAGTTTAACTTCTAGCGGTAATCTTGAACTGGTATAACAAGCAGGATGTGGGATGCGTTGCATATCTAAGATAGCTAATAGACAAGTTTTGCCAGAACCAGATTGTCCAAAAAAGGCGAATTTATATTTTTTAATCATTGTTTTTTCATGTCTTGTAATAATTTCGACGTTTCTGGTTTTGTGGCAAGTGCACACCATTGTTCAACCCGTAGAAATGCCAGAAGATGTGTCTTTTGCAACTGTCTGTGAGTCACTATCTCTTGACGAGTGTGAGAAGGGAGGATTATTAGAAGAGGAATGTACGGATGAATTTTATGAAAGAAATCAACAGGATGAACTGTTATTAGAAGAATAAAGTAAAATAGAAATCATTCAATCACCCGAAGATCTGACACCTTTTCAAGTACAAGCTATTACTTATGAACAAGACAGTGCCTTAGTGTTAGGTGCTGAAAAAATAATTAATCAGGCTATATTATCTCAACCCTTAGGAACTGTCTTAGTTAAAGAAGAAACTTCTTCTATCCAGTTTTTAGCGATTGTACACGAACTTGACAGAACACCATCATGGACGGAAAGCTGGATAATACAAGCCAAATTTTAAAAGAATCTGAAAAACGACAATTTGAAGCCATTGCCATTCATCCTCTTTGGTTCTTTGACGAAAGAACTATTTTTGGGTATCCTACATACAATTATCGCACAAGCATCTCTTTCCTATTTGAAACGTATTTTGGTGATCATGCCTTGATTTCGAGAGAAATCCGATTACAAAAAAATCGGATTTTTTATCTATTTCTTATTTCGATACTCAATATAAGCTTCATCCCGCAATTGTCGGAGCCAAGTTTGAAATTTAGCCTCAAGTTTACGTTGTTGAATTGCTTTAGCCGCTTTGCTACGTAGAGTTTCTATCGTATTATCATACTTTCGACGATCCAATACCTGCACGATATGCCAACCATAACGTGATTTAAACGGTTTACTCACTTGCTTGAATGATAAAGTATTCATCACTTTTTCAAATTCAGACACTAAGGTACCTGGATTTACCCAACCAATTGACCCACCATCATTGGCAGATACTGTATCTTGAGAATAAACACGTGCTAATTCAACAAAATCATGTCCCTGCTCAATGCTAGATTTGAGTTTTTCTAAACGATTCTGTGCATCAAAATCTGATATCAATTCATTAGTACGAATCAAAATATGCCGCGCATTTGTTTGCGTGATAATGTTTTGTTCAGTTCCTCGCTTATCAACTAACTTTATAATATGAAAACCACTGGTATCACGGAGAGGATCATATATATCACCGACAGCCATCTTATGTACAATACCGTTAAATAACGTGGGCATTTCACCCGCTTTTATCCAGCCTAAATCTCCACGGGTTTTTAGAATATTGGGATTATCTGAAACTGCAACTGCCGTGTTTTGAAAATCAGCTCCTTTTTTGAGTTTGAGCAACACTCTTTTTGTTTTTTTCAGAGTAGCTTTTATTTCTTCAGGCGAAGGGGCATCAGGTGTCGCAATTAAAATATGCCATAAATGATATTCCTGATTCTCCGTTCCTTGTTGCACCTGATTTGCCATGAAATTATCAATTTCACTTTCAGTTAGAGTAACGTGAATTTTCCGTTTTTGTAAACGTTTTATGATCATCCGTTGACGAATTTTTTCACGTTGATACACATAGCTCTCGCCATTTTTTTCTAAAAAAATACGAAATTCTTTAAAATCCATCTTCTTTTGCGCTGCAAGCTGCCGTAATTGTTCGTTTAACTGAATATCCTCAATTTGAATGCCTATATTTTCTGCGAGTTGCAATAGTAAGCTGGTTACAATCAAATGATCTAATGCTCTTTGCTCAAAGATATCTCCTGTTGGTAAAGGACGTTTATTTTTTTTCCACTCTTCCAACATAATACTCATTTCTTGTTGCAAATCGGAATTGACAATCACATCATCATTGACAATAGCGACAATATAATCAAGTATTTCAGCTTGATTGCGAATTGGGAAAACTATTAATAAGCCACAGATTATGATGTATTTTAGTTGTTTCATATAGGAGACTATGTGTTTTTGGGAAGTAAGTTGAAAATTTAATCAAATCCTTTCAACAAGCTGAGTTTTGAGAATAGCAAAGACAATAACACCGCAAAGAATACCAAATACAAATGCTATTGTCATTAAAATGGGTAACAAATAAAACAAACCATCATGTTGGATAAATAACCAGTAAGCAACCCAAAACTGTGCCATCATGTGTGCCATAGCAGTTGCGATACTATATCCTATAGGACCACAACCCCGTCCTGGTAAGTGGCTAAGCAAAATAAATGTAGCAGTACTTGCCAATGCCCCACTTAGACTAAGAATAAAGGTAGGTGATAAAAATGTCCCGATCAATAAGCTGGCGGCTAAAACACGTAATAAATTAACCCATGCTGCCATTCGCCAGCCGAATAAAATTAAGACACTAATTGTGATAACATTCGCCAAGCCTGGCTTGACACCAGGTAATGGACTTGGCAGCGCACTTTCTATAATATGAATTGTAACAGCTAAAGCTGAGAGCCAAGCAATGCGGTGATCATCGCGGGTGGTTTGGATAAGATAACTTTTTTTCACTATTTCATCTTGTACTATTCTGATTTCCGTAAACGCTCAAACCATTTTTCCTGAGATTTATTCAGTATTTTAACAACCGCTTTAGAAGAAATTGTTGCACCGCTAATAGCATCCACCTCATTAGGAGAAGATTTTTTACCTTTTTTAACCATAGTAATCCTTGGATATATCGCTAAAGCTTTGAAATTCTCTTGAAAATCAGCATCCTTAAAGATCTTATCGCCCAGCCCTGGTGTTTCCCGACTTTCCAAAACTTCCATGCCAACAATCAGTTGTAAATCTGGTTTATAGCCATAAAGTATACCAATAGTATCTTGAAATCCAGGACCATCAGCAGGAATCGCATAACCTACCAAAGCATCATCCACATTATAACCTGCATAAAGGCTTTGATCATTATTTTGATCCGAATTATTTTCTTGCAAATGTCCATCTGCATACTGAAATTTTTGTATCCGAATAACACCTGGTAAAACTTTAAACACAGCTTCACGTAAAACTTTGGCTTTATAAGCTGTGATCGTTGGCAATGTCACCTCATAAATACTGATAATAGCAATACCTGATATTAATCCTGCAATACCTAAGGTTAATATTAGTTTAAAAGGGCTAGGTTCATTATCTTGTTTCTTATCTAATTTATCCGTTCTCATTTTGTAGACCCTCCATGTCCAAATGCCCGTGGTTGAGTATAACGTTCAATCAGAGGGACAGTTGCATTCATCAACAAAATGGCATACATTGTGCCTTCTGGAAATCCCCCAAATACACGAATTAACACAACAAGCAGACCAATACCAATGCCAAATAACCAAGCTCCCTTGGGTGTTAATGGTGATGTTACTGGATCAGTTGCCATAAAGAACGTACCAAACAATAAACCACCAGAAAAGACAGTAAATAATGGACTAGGGTAACGTGCTGAATCGAATAAAAAGAGTAAACCTGAAAAAATAACAACCGTGCTTAAAATGGCAGCAGGTATACGCCAATCAATACTACGTCGCAAAATTAGATAAATACCACCTAAAATAATCAATAATCCGCAAGTTTCTCCAAAAGACCCCGTTGTAGAACCAAGCAACAAATCAGTGAAAGCACTATCCTGGTGCTGAAATTTCATCAAACCCAACGGTGTTGCTGAAGTCACAGCATCAACATTCGATTGCATAAAAGGCATTGCCAAAGTACTAGGATACACATTAAATAATCCTGTAGAATGTGTCGCCCAAGTGGTCATAGCAATAGGAAAATTAGCCAATAAAAATGCTCTGCCTAGTAGGGCTGGGTTAAAAAGATTATTTCCAAGTCCGCCCCACATCATTTTACCCAAGCCAACACCGACAATACTGCCAACAAAAGCCATCCAAAGGGGTAAACTAGGGGGCAAAGTTAGACCAAGTAATAAGCCTGTCAGGATTGCACTACCATCCCAAAGAGATTTTCGTATGCTTGAGAAAATCCATTCTGTCAATACCGCACCTGCGATGCATGCGAGTAATATAAGCAAGGCACTAATACCAAAAAACCATATTGAAGCAATGGTAATAGGTATCAAAACATAAATCACATCCAGCATAGCTTGAGGCGTAGTCAAGCCTTGCACCAAGAAAGGTGCAGTTTGGACAACCAATTTTGGATCTTTTGACTTCATGTGTAGTAAAGTTAGACAGTAAAAAGGGGTTTATTGTAACATAAGCTTTATAGAAACTATTATTGACGAATAATAATATATTATGTTATTTTATTCAACATTTTGATTTTTAACTTTATATTTACTCAGGACTAATCTATGAGCAAAACTAAGCAAGCCGTGCGGATCGATGAACATATTATAGAAATTGTCAGTGATTCAGGAGAAGGTGCACAAAAAGCTGGTCAAACATTCGGTACTATTAGTGCAAAAATGGGTAATGGTGTTTGGACTGTTGAAATTATCCCAGCAGAGATTAAACCCCCTGCCCGTTCTCCTGCAGGTGCCAGTGGTATTCGCATTCGTTTAGGTTCCCATTATATAACCAATATGGGAAATGCCGCAGATATTGTTGTGGCATTAAATGAACAAGTCCTTTATTCCCGTATTGCCACCCACGCTTACAAGCGGGGTACAGTCGTTTTATTGGAAAATAAATGGCTGACAGATCCGAATCCAGAGATTATAAAACAGTACCAATCGGCAGTAGCAGAATTTCGCGAAAATGGTTTAGTTGTTCTAGAAGTTCCCATGGAAGTGGAATGCTTAAAACTAACACCGCGTCCTCGCTTAGGTAAAAATATGTTTGTATTAGGTATGCTCAACCATATCTATAGTAGAGATATGGAAAAAGCCTATCGTGAAGTCGCATTCACCTTTCAACGAAAAGGGCAAAAGGTTATTGATCTTAATCATAAATTGCTTCAAGCAGGTTATGATTTTGCAAAGGAAAACATAGATTATCACTATGACATCCCCTTGTGGCGAGAGCCTGATTCAAAAGATCCATTGATTGTGACTAATGGAAATCAAGCCATGGGATTGGGTGTTATGGCATCAGGGATGGATCTGGTTTCGATGTATCCGATTACACCAGCCACCTCTGCTTCACACTATCTTGCAGATGTTTATCACCAAGTTGGGGGATTTGTACATCAAGCAGAAGACGAAATCGCAGCTGTTGGATTTGCCATTGGCTCCTCTTATGCAGGAAAAACCGCTTGTACAATTACATCAGGTCCTGGTTTAGCATTAAAAACAGAATTTATTGCACTTGCCGTGATGGCAGAAATTCCATTGGTTATCGGTGTTGTACAACGCGGTGGTCCTTCAACGGGTTTACCCACTAAAGTTGAACAAGGTGATTTATTAGCTTCATTGTACGGTGAACCTGGTGATGCACCAAAAATTGTTATTGCCGCCTCAACGATTGAGGAATGTTTTCATTTTGTGATCATGGCGAGAAAACTTGCCGAAACATTTCGTACGCCAGTTATTTTGCTCACAGATGCTAATTTAGGTACTGGTGTGCAACCTTATCCTCGTCCTGATGCAAAAGCAGAATGGCTTGCAGCACCAATTGACCAATCGCCTTGGGAAAAGGACGTGCCACCTTTTGATTGGAATGAAGAAACAGGTTTATCTTCCAGACCTATAGTCGGACAGCCAGGGGGCGAGTTTGTTTTAACAGGGCTTGCACATACTAAACAGAGTAAAGTGGCTTATGATCGTGATTCTAACCAACGCGGTTGTAATATGCGTAGCCGTAAATTAGCAGCACTCTATGGTACCTTAAAAGCACCAGAAATACATGGAGAGTCTGAAGGCGATATACTCGTTGTTGGTTGGGGTTCCACTTTAGGGGCAATTGAAGAAGCAGTAGATCAACTGCAAAATGAAGGTCATAAGGTATCATCAATACATCTACGCTTTTTATCACCACTTGAACCAGGTTTAAAAGAGATATTTTCCAAATTCAAGAATATTTTGACCATCGAAATTAATTATAGTGATGAAGCAGATGCACCACTCATCACTTCTGGAAACAGACGTTATACACAATTGGCTATGATTTTGAGAGCACAAACCCTAGTCGATGTGGATTGTTGGTCTAATGTGCATGGACAACCAATCCAACCTGGACTCATTTATGACGAACTCATTCGTCGTTTGAAAAATTAAGTTTCAGAAACCAAGTTTTTCCAAAAAGACTTGGTTTCACACATCAAAAGGAAAAATTACATGTTTGGACTCAAAGCTGATTGGTCAGTTGATATAAAAGAACGTTATTTTGCCTTGGGCGATTATGCCGGTGGAGAAGCCCGCTGGTGTCCAGGATGTGGCGATCATGCTGTACTTACAGTTGTACAACGGATTTGCCGCGATAACCAACTACCACCAGAAATGACTGTTGCCGTATCAGGCATTGGTTGCTCCAGCCGCCTACCCCATTACATGGGAACTTATGGTTTTCATGGTTTACATGGACGTGCATTACCAGTCGCCTGTGGTATCAAGTCTCGCCGACCAGAATTAGATGTTTGGGTAGCCACAGGAGATGGTGATTGCTATTCCATTGGTGCAGGACATTGGCTACATGCTGTACGATACAACATGAACATGACCGTATTAGTTTTCGATAACAACATTTACGGTTTAACTAAAAAGCAAACATCGCCCACCACACCGCTAGGATTTAAGAGTAATACACATCCACAAGGTGCAATTTTAGCACCGCTGAATCCACTGACAGCGACTTTGGGTATTAGTAATGTCTCATTTTTAGCACAAACTGTGGATTGGAATCCTGCTCACCTTTATGCCACAATCAAAGCGGCACATGCTCACAAAGGCTTTAGTCTTGTCAACATTATTCAGCGTTGCCCAGTTTTCTCTGAACAACTTTCCAAAGATTTACAAGATAATCCATCCAAACTTCTGCTACTCACGCATGAGAATGGTATACCCATAGAAGAAAAACTTTTGCGTTTTTTCCCAAATACGCAAGAACATGACCCATCAAATATGTCAGAAGCCTATGATATTGCGACAAATTTGTCGCCAGCACCAATAGGATTACTTTATCATGATCCTGAAGTACCATGCTATGAAGAACTTAGCAGCATGGGTAACAATATGGGAGTAGAGGATAAATTAGCAGGGATAAATGCAGCACTGGATCAATTTGCGGTCTGATAGCAAATCTCTCCCTTTCCCCTCCCACTGGGAGGGGGGGACTATTTATACAAAGGAGCAAAAAATAAATGCAGAATCAGGCTAACGAACAACGAACAGCGTCCGATTATTCAGATTTCCAGTTCAATATAAAATCTTCCGCCCCAAAGACGATTGCAGCGAATGTCGTAGAAGAGACTCACACAATACCCACTCTTCCAATTGGTGGACAGGAAATCCCCTCGACCGATGAACTGTTGTACACATTACGCCATTTTCATTTAGGTGATCCCAGTACTATAGAACCTGTTGGTGATGATTATGTCCCTGCTTTACTTCACGCTTATCGGGATACATCAAAGATGCGGTATGCGTATCCATTGATACTGACTTCAAGTGAGACTAAGCCTGTATCCCAATTTTTTTTAGAACAGGTAGAGAGCTTTGCCCCCAGTACTGATGCAGCACGCATTTTAAAGGATAATTTACCTAGACTCGAAAGAGAATTACGTCAAATACTCAAAGGAAAAGATGGACCACATGAAGCTATTTCTTTGTTATCAGAGACTGGAGAAATACTACAAAAAACACTTGGTTTAGATGACGAAAATAATGCTCGTCTCCAAGTTGATTTTGAAAAACTGCTTGAAATGCTCCCTAGTAATGCTCAAATATTAGGATACGGACGTTATGCCGCCATTCATTTATTGAATCATGCGATACGTAGCCACCTGATGCCAAAGCGTGCCCAGTTTCATGAGAAAATAGAGAATTGCATTTCTCATTTGAAAATCATCCTAGCAGTAGATCATAATAAAACCGATGAATCCATTGAACCCAAAAATGCACGAGATAGTGTAGGTCATGCCAGTTCGTATTTCAAAGCAAACGCCTTATCGGAGGTGATGAATCATTCACAAGGTTCTATCATCATGACAGCCGCACGGCGTGAGCGGATTATTGAAAATTTACGGATATTAGAAGAATACCAACAAGAAGCAGATCCCATTTTAATTAAACTTGTTCATCTTGGGACAATTACGGGTTCTGGTTTGGAAAATAGCCCCGATTGTGAGGATTTTAGCGATAAGGATCCTTGCGCCAAAGCCACAATGATTTTTGAAGAGCAAACCACAAAATTAGCAAAAGTTTTTGCGGCAACTCGAATTGCGCAATTTGAAATTGATGATCTTTATGATACTGCGATTCACGATCCTTGGTTTGCAAACTTTAGTTGGGAAGCCTTTTCTAAAGAAGAGATATTGCTTTTACCAGCAGTAATAGCACTTGAATCCGCGGATAGGATTGCTAATACTGGAATGCCTTCAATTTCACGTTTATTAAGTTCTGGTAAACCAGTTCATATTTTAGTTGGGATACAAGCATATAATAATCCC
>DAOVTJ010000049.1 GCA_030633165.1 Thiomargarita sp.
TAGCTGTATCTACATGATAAGCACAAATATGTTGAGTAATACCAACTGCTTATGCGACATCAACCTGGCTTAAGCGAATATGGTCAAGCAAAGAGGTTTTACCATGATCAACATGCCCCATAATAGTGACAACGGGGAAACGGCTAACTTGTTCACCCGTTTGCTGATGAACTTGGATTAAGTCGTCTTCAATTTCATTTTCTTTCAACAGCTTAGACAGATGTCCCATTTCTTCTACAACAATAGTTGCAGTTTCTTGATCAATTACTTGATTAATGGTCACCATTGAGCCCATTTTCATCATAGTCTTGATGACTTCAGCAGCTTTGACAGACATTTTATGTGCCAATTCCGCTACTGTAAGGCTTTCAGGTATCATCACCTCTCGCTTAATAGGTGCTGTCGGCTTGCTAAAGGCAGCATGTTCTGAAGAACGCTTATTTCTTCTCTTGTGTCTTCTTGAATCACCATCACCACTATCTTGTTTCAGCGAATCTATACCCAAAGCCATCGAAGAAAGTTTACGCTCTTTCCCACTATTTTTTAGCACTTTCTCTTTCTTTTTTGTGCGCCTTGTCCGTTTTTTACGTGTATCGTCTTCCTTCTTGGCAAATTCTGGTTTCTTTCGTCCATCTCCATGTGGTGCTGGTGATTGACGTTGCCGAGGTGGTGAATTTTTTCCATTATCACGTGTAGAAGGGCTTGAATCCGTTTTCCGCGGATATTGTGGCTTTTTGGTTCTAGACGTTCCAGTCTCTGATTTTTCCTGATTAGTCGTCAAAGCAGGACGTGTTTGTGGTCGTGTCCCCGTTCTGTCCTTATTAGTCTCAACAGAAGGACGCCTTTCAGGGCGTTCTTTCGTATTGGATGTTTCCTTATTCTGCTCTGGGGCAGGGCGTTGTTTGACTTTTACCTTTGCCCATGCCCTGGTTGACTTAATATTGGGATAACGCTTAGCTTCCCCAGTAGTTTCATCAGGTTGACGCTTTTTGAAATTGCTTTTATTCGCCACTGATTTCGCAGTTTCAGCTTTTTTTATAGCTTGTATTTTAGCGCGTTCTTTTTTTTGTTCGGATTGAGCTTCACGCTGAAGTTTATTTTCAACTTCTCGTTGAGCAGCTTCAATACGTCGACGCTCTCGTTCTAAAAGCTGATTATCACCATTATCACGCTTGACGTAAGTCCGTCTTTTTCTCACCTCAACTTGTACTGTTTTGGCATGCCCATGAATACTAGGGATTCTGATTTCACTATGGGTTTTACGCTTCACAGTGATTTTTTGAGGTGTATTCGCTTCTGATTCTTTAATCTTGTTGCCATTACGATCACGTAAATGATCTAACAACTGTAATTTTTCTTTTTCATTAATGTTATCATCAGCAGATTTGGCAGACAACCCAGCCTGACCTAATTGTGTTACCAAACGGTCAATAGGAATTCCTACCACATCAGCAAATTGTTTTACGGTCACTTCAGCCATATTTCAGTTACTTTCAGTTATCAGTAGTGTAATTTACAGTTATCAGTTATCAATTATCAATTATGAGATCTTGAGAATGATTTACTGATACCTGTAAATACCAGGGCAACTTTTATTTTAAATGCATAGCATTATTAAATCGCACACAGTTGTATAAACTCATAAATCGTCATAACCGATAAACCATAATTCATAACTGATGACAAGAAGCACGTGCTGTCATAATTAATTGACCTGCTTGTGCTTCATCCATACCTTCAATAATTTGTAATTCATCGACAGCTTGATCTGCCAAATCTTTCAAACTCATAATCCCTTGAGTGGCGAGTGCTTTCGCCCATTTCTCACTCATACCTTTCATAGTCCGTAATTCTTCCGTGGGGACTACTTCTTCACTGGCAATAGCATGTGTCAGCAAAGCATCTTTAGCACGAAGACGCATATCCTTGATCAATGCTTGATCAAATGCTTTAATTTCCAGCATTTCATTGAGTGGCACATACGCCACTTCTTCAAGAGTAGCAAAGCCTTCTTGCACCAAAATATCAGCCTTCTCTTGATCAAGATTCAATTCTGACATAAACATCTTTTGCACTGTACGTGCTTCTTGTTCATGTTTTTCTGTAGCTTGCGATTCGGTCATTACATTTAAAGTCCAACCAGTCAACATAGTTGCAAGGCGTACATTTTGTCCATTGCGTCCAATAGCTTTAGAGAGTTGATCTTCACGTACTGCAACATCCATACTATGAGTTTCTTCATCAACAATAATAGAGACCACATCTGCTGGTGCCATAGCATTCATCACAAATTGTGCAGGATTTTCATCCCAAATAATAATATCAACCCGTTCACCAGCCAGTTCATTTGAAATTGCTTGCACCCGTGAGCCACGCATCCCAACACAGGCACCAACAGGATCAATACGCTTATCTTTGGTTCTCACCGCAATTTTAGCACGTAATCCAGGATCACGGGCTGCCCCTAAAATTTCTATAAAATTTTCCCCAATTTCAGGAACTTCCATTTTAAACAACTGAATTAATAGTTCAGGTGTTGTGCGACTGAGAAATAATTGTGGTCCACGTGGTTCTGGACGTACACTTTGTAAATATCCACGTAAACGATCATTTGTACGTACTTTCTCACGGGAAATCATCTGTTCATGTGGAATTAAGGCTTCTGCATTATCTCCTACATCAAGAATGACATTACCACGTTCTCGATCGATGCGCTTGACAACGCCACTAATTAATTCTCCTTGCCGTTCCTTATAAGCCTCATATACTTGTATCCGTTCAGCCTCACGGATTTTTTGCACAATCACTTGCTTAGCTGCTTGTGCGCCAATTCTGTCAAAGCTAACAGATTTTATCTCGCTTTCAAAACATTCACCGAGGGAAATGTTGGGATTTTCTGTTTGCGCTTCTGTTAAATTAATTTGGGTATCAGGTAAATCCACGCAGCCGTCTTCAACCACTTTCCAACAACGAAAGGCCTTATAATCGCCTGTGCGCCGTTCAATTTCGACACGCACATCAATCGTATTATTATGATGTTTTTTAGTGGCTTTCGCTATGGCACATTCTAAGGCATTAAAAATAACTTCTTTACTAACACCTTTTTCGTTAGAGACCACATCGACGACCAAGAGAATTTGTTTATTCATCATTACCCCAATTAATTATTGTAATTTCCTTTAGTCAGATACAATGTGTGTTTTGTCTATATCCTCAAAAGACAAACTATATTCTATTTTATCTACCAGTATTATCACGTTACCATCTTGAACGTCTTGTAATATCCCTGTAAAATTACTTCGTCCTTCTAAGGCATAACTTAGATGTACTTTTATTTTATGACCAACAAAACGTTTAAAATGCTCTAATGTGAACAATGGTCGGTCCAAACCTGGAGATGAAATCTCTAAAGAATAATGCCCTTGTATAGGATCTTCCCCCTCCAGTAGGTTACTAACCTGATGACTCACCTGCTGACAATCATCCAAAGTAATCCCATCAAGATGATCAATATACACGCGCAAGAGAGTGTTATGTCCACGTTGTGATAGACGTTCTACGCCCACAAGCTCATAGCCTAATGCCATGACAATCGGAGCAATTTTGTGTTGTAATTCTTTATCTAACATTTATCAATTATAAAAAAAAATGGGCTTAAAGCCCACTTTATAAATTAGTTTCATCAAAAAAAAATGGGCTTAAAGCCCACTTTATAAAATACTATACATTATAATAGTGTAGAGGATTAATGTATCAGTAGCAACTATATTCCTAATTTACTATGAACCCTGATCTTAAATCACTACAATCTTATCCATTTGAAAAATTAGCTCAACTTAAAAACAATTGTGTACCGCCTTCACACCTAAGTGCGATTAATCTTTCTATCGGTGAACCACAACATGCAACGCCCGATTTTATTATTAATACTATGAGTGCGGCGTTGGCGTATGGTATTTCAAAATACCCAAGCACCAAAGGTAAAGACACTTTGCGTAAAAGTATAGCACATTGGTTGCAGCAACGTTTTGATCTTTCTAGTATTGATCCTGATAAACAAGTTTTACCTGTCAATGGGACCCGAGAGGCAATTTTTGCTTTTGCACAATGTATTATTAATCGCGAAAGTGTTGAACCATTGGTATTAATGCCTAATCCTTTTTATCAAATTTATGAAGGTGCTGCTTTACTTGCAGGGGCAAAACCTTTTTATATTAATTGTTTAGAGAATACTAATTTTCAACCAGATTTTGCTGCTATACCTGAGTCAGTTTGGGCACGTTGCCAATTGTTGTATATTTGTTCACCGAACAATCCTACTGGAACGGTGCTTGATATTTCCACTTTACATGCTTTGATTGAACGCGCGGATAAATATGATTTTATCATAGCTGCTGATGAATGTTATTCTGAAATTTATGCTAAACAACCACCAGTGGGATTATTACAGGCTTGTGCTACTTTAGGACGTTTAGATTATCGGCGTTGTGTTGTCTTTCATAGCCTTTCAAAACGTTCCAATGTACCAGGTTTACGTTCTGGATTTGTGGCAGGTGATGCTGATATTCTGCGCCATTTTTTGCTTTATCGTACTTATCATGGGTGTGCGATGTCATTAGCGACACAGGCTGCAAGCATTGTTGCTTGGGAGGATGAATCCCACGTGCAAAGTAATCGTATTTTATATCATCAAAAATTTGAGGCAGTGATGGATATTCTCACACCTGTGATGTCTATCATGCGCCCTCCTGCTGGCTTTTATTTGTGGCCTCTTACACCAATACCTGATGATCAATTTGCTCGTGAGTTATTTAAACAACAAAATATTACGGTATTACCAGGTAGCTTTTTATCACGCACCGCAGATGGTGTTAATCCAGGGCAAAATCGTATTCGTATGGCTTTAGTTGCATCACTTGATAAGTGTGTTGAGGCAGCGGAACGAATGTGTACTTTTATGAGAGCATAAAAATGAAAAATATTATTGAACAAGCCTTTGAAAATCGTGCTAATTTACAGGTTACTCAAGAGATTAAAGAGGCAGTGACTGAAACACTTGAGTTACTCGATCAAGGTCGTTTACGTGTTGCTGAAAAAATTGAGGGGAAATGGATAGTAAACCAATGGGTTAAAAAAGCTGTTTTATTATCGTTTCGCCTGCAAGATAATTATCTGATGAAAGGGGGGGAAATGAATTACTATGACAAAGTTGCCCCTAAGTATGCTGATATGAGTTCACGTGAATTTCGGGAACAAGGCGTACGTGTGGTCCCCCCTGCAACTGTTCGTAAAGGGGCTTTTATTGCACCAGAAGTGGTTTTAATGCCTTCTTATGTGAATATTGGGGCTTATGTGGATAGAGGGACTATGGTGGATACATGGGCGACAGTTGGTTCGTGTGCTCAAATTGGTAAAAATGTGCATTTATCAGGCGGTGTCGGCATTGGCGGTGTGTTGGAGCCGATACAAGCAGGTCCAACAATTATTGAAGATAAGTGTTTTATTGGGGCACGTTCAGAAATTGTTGAAGGTGTCATTGTGGGTGAAGGGGCAGTGATTTCGATGGGTGTGTATATTGGACAAAGCACTAAAATCTATAATCGCGCAACAGGTGAAGTCAGTTATGGTTATATTCCGCCAGGTTCAGTGGTGGTCTCTGGCAATTTACCGTCTTCCGATGGAAAATATAGTCTTTATTGTGCGGTGATTGTTAAACAGGTTGATGAGAAAACTCGTGGGAAAGTGGGTTTAAATGAACTATTGCGGGATCTTTAATAATGAAAACATGCGATGATTACGATCAAACCTCTCTATCAGTTGAACAAGCTTTAGAACGCATTACTCAAAATTTACATCCCGTGCATGGTGAAGAGCAACTCGCTATACGCAGCGCATTAGGTAGAATCTTGGCTCAAGATGTATTTTCACAAATTAATGTCCCTCCGCATGATAATTCTGCAATGGATGGTTACGCTGTACGGGGTGCAGATTTGCCACTTCAAGGTCAAGTGCAATTAACAATGATTGGCACTTCGTTAGCGGGGAAACCTTGTTCTGAAACGATTCAATCTGGGCAATGTGCGAGAATTTTTACAGGTGCTGTGATAGCTAAAGGCACTGATACTGTGATTATGCAGGAACATGTTGAACAGTCTGGCGATATTATTACTATCAAGACAGGACATAAAAATGGACAACATGTTCGCCCTCTTGGTGAAGATATTAAAATAGGTCAAACAGTATTAAAGGCAGGTAAACAACTGATACCAGCAGATATTGGTTTACTGTCTTCTGTGGGTATTTCAGAAGTCAAAGTTTTTCGTCGTTTACGCGTCGCCTTTTTTTCTACTGGTGATGAATTATGCCCTGTCGGTGAAGTGCTACAAGCAGGTCAAATTTATGATAGCAATCGTTATACATTACATGGAATGTTGACTCGATTAGGCGTTGATATCATTGATATGGGTGTAGTACGTGATACGCCTGAAGAGACAGAAGAGGCTTTTCTCTCAGCTGCTGAGAATAATGATGTGATCATTACCTCAGGCGGTGTTTCGGTGGGAGATGCGGATTATGTCACCGATACTTTACGTCGTATCGGTGAGATCAATTTTTGGAAAGTTGCTATGAAACCTGGCAAACCTTTAACTTTTGGCAAAATTCAAAATTCTACCTTTTTTGGTTTACCAGGTAATCCAGTGTCTGCAATGGTGACATTTTATCAATTTGTTCTCCCTGCCTTACGACAAATGATGGGACAAAACAAGGTCACACCATTGCGGATGACAGTCCCTTGCCTTTCTGCTTTGAAAAAACGCGCGGGTCGTTTGGAATTTCAGCGCGGCATACTTGAAACAAATGAGCAAGGCGATTTAGTTGTCAAATCTTTTGGTAAACAGGGATCAGGTATTTTGACTTCAATGAGTCAAGCTAATTGTTTTATTATTTTGCCAAAAGATTGTGACAAGGTGGTGGCAGGCAGTGAGGTGTTAGTTGAACCGTTTGCTGGATTGATTTAGTTTACTCATAACTGGAGAGTAGGACGTGATACGAATATCTTCTCTAATCGCATCATATATTGATATGATTAACAACATGCAAAATCTATATGTGGATATGGCAACAAGACAAATGGCCTGATTTTAATTATGATATCAAGCAATTAGATATTAATACGTTATCACGTCTGATTGGTACATTTGAAATGACTTGCAAATTACTAGCAGATGATGTTTTATTGGATGCTCAAGCACGAGTGTTAGCAGAGGATGCAATAGAAACTTCAGCCATTGAAGGAGAAATGCTTCGCCACAGCTCTGTTCGTGCCTCAATTCAAAAGAAACTTGGTTTACCTATTGAACAAGATGATTCTGATATTCGTACTGATAGTTTAGTAGCGATGCTAATGGCAGTCAGGCAACATGTTGAACAATCTTTGACAGAAGAAATGCTTTTTGCATGGCATGCTGCACTTTTTCCTACTGGTTATTCTGGTTTGCACAAAATTCATTTGGGTAGCTATCGTGGGAAAGAACAAATGCAAATTGTATCTGGTGCTATAGGAAAAGAAAAAATACATTATATTGCACCGCCTCAGACTCTGCTTCAAAAAGAAATGAATAAATTTCTGTTTTGGGTAAATAATGTTAATGAAATTGATCCCATACTTAAAGCAGGAATCGCACATCTATGGCTAATTATGATCCACCCTTTTGATGATGGTAACGGACGAATTAGCAGAGCTGTAACAGACTATTTGCTTTCCAAACATTTTCCATTATTATTACAAAATATTTCATTATCTAAACAGGTGAGTTTGGATAAAAAAGGATATTATTTTGTACTTGAAACGGCGGGAAAAAATGGATTAGATATCACCGAGTGGTTAAAGTGGTTTTTGCATATACTCTCCACTGCTATCAATGAATCACATTGGGTCATTGAACAAGTAATTCAGAAAAGGCATTTTTGGCACAAGCATAAAGATACACTGCTTAATGCGAGACAACGCAAAGTGGTTAATCGTCTCTTAGATTTTAAGAAATTTGAAGGGGGTATGACAACACGTAAATATGCCAATATGAGTAAATGTAGCAAGGTGACAGCCAGCCGTGATTTATCTGATTTAGACAAAAAAGAGATTCTACAAAAGCGTCTCGGTGGTGGCAGAAGTACAAGTTATGAAATTAGACTTATTTGTCAAAATAAAAAAACGGAGCATATATAATGATTAAACCTTTAATCAGCTTTATTGTCATTATTACCTTATTTGGTTGTACAACAACACCAGATGAAAAATTAAATCAGGTTCCAAAACAATCATCACCACGACATCAAATTCATTATCTCTATGCCCATATAGTATTACCCAGGTTGTTTTTATTTAAGCCTGAACAAACTTTAGCCTTGATAGAAACAGATGGTAATAATTTTTTGCGATTTATTTTAGATGATTTACAAAAAAATATTAAAATTGATGAAAAATTAGATAGTTCAAAATTAACATATTCTATAATGAAAGAAGATAAGTACAAATTAGTTATAATAACGCTTCCGCAACCTCTTGTTTCCCCAGAAGCCTATTATGTTGCTATGGTAGTCCCAAACAAGGGTTATAATCGTGACTCTCGATATTTCACATTAGAAAAAATTGCAGATTCTGGGGAAAAGCAACTTGATAGTTTTTTTTGTGAGTGGACTTCAAAATTACATAAAAATTATGGGATTGGCTTAGTTAATCCACCCACAATAGACGATTTTCTGTTATTGATTAGGCAATTTATGGAAAAAACCGCCACTCAGTTGGATGGCATATTAACAAAAAATAAACATCACTTTTTAAAATCAAAGGATTCTACATGAAAAATACATACAAAAAATATAGATGTCTTATTTGTGGTTTCATTTATGATGAAGAAGCTGGATTACCAGAAGAAGGAATTGCACCAGGCACAACTTTGGAAAATCTTCCTAAAGAGTGGGTTTGTCCCGATTGTGGGGTGGATATATCTGATTTTGAAGAATTAATGGAATAATCTGGTTTGCCCCGTTTTGGGGCTAAAATATGCGCTTATTTGACCCGCATTCCTGGCTGAGCGCCTTCATCAGGAGTGAGTATGAATAGGTCTTTTTTACCTGGTCCCGCC
The DNA here is from genome assembly GCA_030633165.1 of Thiomargarita sp. Taxonomy (GTDB): domain Bacteria; phylum Pseudomonadota; class Gammaproteobacteria; order Beggiatoales; family Beggiatoaceae; genus DAOVZS01. The sequence goes on from DAOVTJ010000049.1 coordinate 9,147, forward strand.
GCTAATACCATGCCTTCTGATACGCCAAAACGCATTTTTCGTGGTGCAAGATTAGCCACCATCACTGTCAACTTGCCAGTTAATTGTTCTGGCGTATAAGCATCTTTTATCCCAGCAAATACATTGCGTGGTTTATCCTCTCCCACAGCTAAGGTTAAACGCAATAATTTTTGTGCACCTTCAACATGTTCAGCCTTGACAATACGAGCTATACGTAAATCAACTTTTGAAAAGTCATCATAATCAATCATCTTGCTAACTGGCTCTTTAGCAGGAGGTGTTGCAAGTGTTTCTTTTGATGCTTCAAGCATCGCATCAATCTGTTTTTGATTAATCCGTATCATTAACGGCTTAAAAGCCTTAATAGTATGTGCGAGTAATGGTTCTGGTTGCCAAGTAATAGGCGCCATTAAAAATTTTTCCACCTCTTTTGTCATCACCGGCAAAATCGGGGATAAATAACCCATCAAGATCCGAAACAAATTTAAGCCTTGACTACAAACTGCTTGTAATTCTGCCTGACTCTCTTCTTGTTTTACCATTATCCAAGGCTTATGCTTATCAATATACTGATTAGCGCGATCTGCTAAAGTCATAATATCACGCATTGCCTTATTATAATCACGGCTTTCATACGCATGGGCGATGTGATTTCCCTCAGTTAGAAATTCTTGATAAAGGGCAGGTGCAGCCAATTGAGATGATAGTTGTCCCTTAAAATATTTTGTAATAAATCCCGCACACCGACTGGCAATATTGACGAATTTACCCACTAAATCAGAATTAACACGTTGTAGAAAGTCTTCCATATTTAAATCAATATCATCCACACCATTTCCCAATTTCGCAGCAAAATAATAGCGTAAATATTCTGGCTTTAGATATTTTAAATAAGTTCGTGCATTGATAAAGGTACCCCGTGATTTGGACATTTTTTGTCCATCCACCGTTAAAAAACCATGAGCAAAAATTGCTGTTGGTTTTCTAAAACCCGCTGCTGATAACATCGCAGGCCAAAATAGGGCATGAAAATAAATAATATCTTTCCCAATAAAGTGATATAACTCCGCTTCACTGTCTTCGCCCCAAAATTCTTCAAAATCAATATTTTCTCTGTCACACAGATTCTTAAAACTGGAGATATAACCCACAGGTGCATCTAGCCAAACATAAAAATATTTGTTGGATTCTCCAGGAATCTCAAAACCAAAATATGGGGCATCACGAGAAATATCCCACGCTTTCAACCCTGCCTCAAACCATTCTTTAAGTTTATGGTGCATTTCAGGTTGTAAAGTACCACTACTTATCCAATCTTGTAGCATTGACTCAAAATCTTCGAGTTTGACAAATAAATGTTCTGTATCTTTTTCTATTGGTGTTGTTCCAGAAACGACAGATACTGGATTTTTGAGTTCTGTTGGAGAATATGTTTTGCTACATTTTTCACAATGATCACCATATTGTTCTGTTGCACCACAGTGTGGACATTCGCCGTGAATAAAGCGATCTGGTAAAAACATTTTTTCAGTAGGATCATAAAATTGACGAATAGTGGTGCGGGCAATATGTTCACCGTCAATCAAGCTTTTATAAATAAGATTTGAAAAATGCTGATTTTCAGGACTATGGGTAGAATGGTAATTATCAAAGTTTATTAGAAAAGCAGCAAAATCAGCTTGATGTTCAGCTTGAAAATGAGCAATTAATTCTTCAGGTGTGCTATTTTTTTTCTGGGCATGTAACATTATTGGTGTACCATGTGCGTCATCTGCGCAAACGTAGTAGCATTGATGACCCCGTATTTTTTGGAAGCGTACCCAAATATCTGTTTGAATATATTCAACTAAATGTCCAAGATGTATTGAACCATTGGCATAAGGTAATGCACTAGTCACTAGAATTTTTTTAACTGTATTTGTCATGATGTTCCTGTTTATTTATTTTATAAATGAAAAATATTATAATAACATAAAATCAGCAATTCATCCATATTGTCTTTTATTATTATAGTGTGTATGATCATTTTATATTTAAATGATATTGTTCCAAACAACATGCCTCAAAATTTATCCGTTTCTCAAGCAGCGCATCTAGTCGGTATCACACGTGGAATTCTCCAAAAACAAATAAAAAGTGGAAAATTGTCTACTTTTGAGGGCAAAGTTGCCATAAGCGAACTACTACACCTCTACCCTGAAACAAAAATAGTAGATAATACGATGATAGAACGGGTAGAGCGGATAAAAGCAAAAGCGGTACGTAGACGGGTGGCAGTAGAACGAGAGACTTTAGATACTCAAATTCTCGCGACTGCGATAAACAACTTAAAAACAGAATTGACATCGGTCAAATCAGAATATTCGGATTTAGTTCAAACAATCACGCAAAAACTCGATATTATTGCAAATACTGATGATGCCAACTTGCGTTATAGTCTTATTGCACTTCAGGAATGGGTGCGCCAGTTTAGTGCATGATACAAAATTATTCCCAATAGTCATTCCATTCTCAATGCACCCTACAAAAAAGAAGAGTAGTGTGTAACACCAAAATAATAACTTCATTTGGGATACATTTATGATACCCATCATTAAAGTCGGAATAGTAGGCAGCACTGGTTATTCTGGTGTAGAATTATTACGCTTATTAATACACCATCCACAAGTACAAATACAAGCTATTACATCTCGTGCAGAAGTGGGAACACAGGTGGCTGATTTTTTTCCTAATTTACGAAAACACTTGGATTTAGCATTTGTAGCACCGATATCTGCGAATTTAGTAGATTGTGATGTTGTTTTTTTTGCCACTCCAAATGGTACTGCGATGAAAAGTGTACCCACTTTACTCAAAGCAGGCGTGAAAGTCATTGACTTATCCGCAGATTTTCGCATTAAAGACGTTAGTATTTGGCAACAATGGTATGGTATGGAACATGCCTGTCCTGATTTGCTTGAAGAAGCAGTGTATGGTTTACCAGAATGGGGACGAGAGAAAATTGCTAAAGCCCGTTTAATTGCTAATCCTGGTTGCTATCCAACAGCTGTACAATTAGGATTTTTACCTTTATTAGAAGCTGGTATCATTGACCCTCAGCACTTGATAGCAGATGCAAAATCTGGTGCTAGCGGTGCAGGACGTAAAGCCAGTGTGGCAACTTTGATGGGCGAAATGGGGGAGAGTTTTAAAGCTTATAATGCATCTGGACACCGTCATTGGCCTGAAATTTGCCAAACTTTAAATGAATATGTGAAGAAACCAGTAGGTTTCACCTTTGTTCCCCATTTAGTGCCAATAATACGTGGCATTGAAGCGACTTTATATGCAAATCTATTGCATGAAGTCAGTTTAGAAGAGATACATGCTTTATTTGTGCAACGCTATCAAAATGAACCTTTTGTTGATGTTTTACCTGCCCAATCTCATCCTGAAACGCGGTATGTACGCGGTGTGAATATGTGTCAGTTAGCTGTACATCGTCCACAAAATCAAAATACTGTTGTGGTATTATCTGTCATAGATAATCTAGTCAAAGGTGCTGCAGGGCAAGCTATTCAAAATATGAATATTATGTGCGCTTTACCAGAAACCACAGGACTAAATGGGGTGGCATTATTACCCTAACAATTAGCAATCTACATCGGAAGCTTCCTCATGAGTAATTTGTCTGCCCAATGTTCTTTTTGTAGTATTACATCATCCCAAAATACCCCATTAATTTCTGGCGCTGATGGCTATATTTGTGAAGCCTGTGTGCAGCTCGCCAATCAAGTTATCAAGACATGGGGCGGAAAACAAACTATAAACGAAGATTGGGATTTACCGACTCCTGCCACCATAAAGGCACGCTTAGATGATTATGTCATAGGTCAAGATCTTGCTAAAGAAATTCTTAGTGTTGCTGTTTATAATCATTACAAACGTTTATATCATGACAATAAAGAGGTAAATCTTACTGATAATGATGTAGAAATCAGTAAATCCAATGTGTTAATGCTTGGTCCTTCTGGTACAGGAAAAACATTACTGGCTAGTACTTTAGCAAAAATTGTAGATATTCCATTTGCCATTGCTGATGCTACAACTTTAACGCAAGCTGGTTATGTCGGTGAAGATGTTGAGA
>DAOVTJ010000109.1 GCA_030633165.1 Thiomargarita sp.
ACCAGCATAAATTCAAAGATAAATAATATTCTCCAAAATCAGCAAAATACTTCAAATCTAGGGAGAGAAACAAATTCGTCCACTGTTGCCAGTCTACCTACAGAGACGCAATCAGATGAAACAAATTCCAGTCATCCTCATCGACGATGTACCAGAAACCGCTCAAGCTCAAGATAAAACCAAACCCAACCCCAGCCTGAATTTAGTTTCTCATGGCCTACATCGACAATTACGAAAATCGACCTATTCCACCATTGATTCAAAATATTCCGAATTATGCCAGCGCACTGAAAAACAAAAATGCATCAACAACAGTAACAGAAGGTGTTAAAGTCAACACATCACTACCTATAATCACTTTAACTTCTGCTGTATTACCTGCAGTATCCCGGACAGTGATAGTGGCATCACCGGCTATATTTTCTGCGGTGTAAGTAATTTTACTCCCACTATTTGGCGATACTGAACCTTTATCTACATTCCATGTATAAGTGCCATTTCCACCATTCACCTCTATAGAAAGAGTGCCATTAATAGGTAAAGTTGCTTGTGTTGGGGTAACTACAATGCCTTCGGCAACATATACACAACGGTCAAGCGTTGCACCAGCTGCATCATGAACTGTAATTTCATACAATCCAATATTTGCCTCAGGAGTAAAAGTGACTTCTGTACCACTTGTAGCGGATAAGCTACCAAAATTACTTTCCCAAATATACGGGGCTGCGCCACTAACAACTTTGAAAGTTGCAACTTCATCACGTTGAATCCTTGCACAATGCGGTGTAACGCGGAATGGCTCGCCTGCTCTCATTGTGATTGAAGCAGAATCACCATTACCATCAGTTACTGTTAGATGATAAACACCAGGTAAGCCTGGGGCTTTATACTTAATACTTGCAGCATTAGGATCATCAACATCACCACCAATCATTGTCCAGGTATAATTACCATCCCCTCCACTCACAGTCAATGTGGTTTCTGAATCGGGTGCAATATCCATTTCTGAACCAGCAGGATCAATTTGTAATTGACCATTATTGCTAAATGTAACCGTTTGTGTGCGTCCTTGGCTATCTGTTACTGTTGCTGTAATAGTCGCAGGATCAACACCTAAAGTAATTTCAACAGTTTCACTATCATTTCCCAATACTTGAGAACCCGCATTATCAACTTTCCATTGATAAGGTGTTTCAGCTCCTGTGGCAGTTAATTGTATGGAAGAAGACGGAGAAAAATGCTTACCATTGATAGCAGGTTCAATTGTTAAAGAGGGTAAAACTTTAATGATTGCCGTTGCGGCAAAGCCTTTGAGATCCGTAATACTTAGTTTATCTAAACCAGATAAACTAGGTGTATAGTTAGTTTTATCACCTAAGGTTGTAGACATGGTACCATCTAAACTGGTCCAACTATATGTACCATAGCCTCCAACAGCCAGAAATTCAGATGCACTATCACCCACCACCATAATAGCAGAATTCGGCGTTATTGCTAAAGGATCAGCAGGTTGTAAGACATCAAAGCAAATTTCTGTTGATTGAACATTATTAGTTGGATTACTAGCCTTGACAAAGTAACACACCTTATCACCTGCCTTGACGGCTGGCATTTTTTCTACATAGATGTTTGAATTACTTGGCATTGTTGCGCTAGTACCCGTAATTGCTTGTGTCATCGACAATGTCGTCGCTGCACCACCATTAACAGTAGACAGTAAATCAACTTGTCCACCAATTGCTAAATCAAGTCCTACGACAACAGCATGTACCGAAAATGGTCCTGTATCTATCGTATCAGTATGACGTGTGACATCTACAATTGTTATTGGAATGCTGTTAACCTTTAAAGAATGTGTTTCAGTACTCACATTGCTGCTTGTATCTTGGGCTACAACTTCTAACTCAATACCTGTAAAGCCTGCTGCACTTGCTGGTACTGTAGCAGAAAACGTACCCCCATTATCAGTCATTGGCGTATCATTCCAAACAGTCTCTCCAAGTTGACGATATTTCAAGGTGGTTATTGGCGAACTTTTATCATCAGTGATATCAACACTAACACTAACGGCTTGTTGATAATCATAAGTATCTGGAGAAATCGTACCAATTACTGGTGGAGTATCATTGGCACAAATACGCCATTGACCACCCAATGTATTGCCCTGATTTGCTGGCACTGTTATATTGCGCCCTTCATCATCAATCGCTTGAATCGCAAAGGCAAAACACTCATTAATATTTAAGTTCCCATTATATTGATGACTATAAATATTAGCTCCAATACTACTCATGGCGTTAGTCCCTTTATTACTAGGGTCTTGCCAAATAATATTAACGGCTTTAATTATCCCATCATCAGTAACACTTGTCTCAATACTTAATGACACATTACCTGGAGAAACACCAGCATTAATTGCATCTTGCGTGGTTTGAGTCAAACTAACAACTGGATTAGCACCAATTTTGAAAGGCTCTTTATCTTCACCACCTGGGTCATTAGCTATAGGGGCAACATGTAAATAATGCGTACCAGGACCCACATTCGTTAGTAGTGATACCCCATACTTATTAATAATGGCATCCGCAATATTATCTAAAATCGTATTAAAAGGATCACGAATATTGTAAAGTTTACCATTAGTTGCATTAATAGCTTTAAGAACATTACCCAAACCCTCATAAGAAATACCGTATACTTTTGAAGCATTATTCTTAATAGTTGTGATTGCACTATTAATAGTATAGTTCTTGATATCTCCATTTTCATCTGTAATTAACAGGGTAATACGTTCTGCTCCAGAACGATATGGATATTGTGAAGCATGTGCTAAACAATCAAACCATTCTTCTGTCCCTCCGTATGCTTTTAGCGTACCAAACTCATTAATAAAATCTTGTTCAGTAGCATAAAATTGTCCATTATTCCGTGAACGGAGATAAGGCGAAGGGTATTGACCAAAAGTAATTAAGCCTAAACGGACATCAATATTCTGGTTTGATAGTTTGTTGACGAAACTTTGCGTATTATTTTTTATCGCATTAATTTCTCCCGCCATACTTCCAGAAACATCCATACAGAACACAATATCTGCCATCTTTTTGACACTTGTATTAGGTGGCGTAATTGTTGCTGCTACTGGATTACCATCCACTTTAACAGTAAAATCATGTTTACCTAAAACATTAGAAGGGGCATGCTGATTGAACAAGATAAAAAAATCTTGTAGTAAAGCAGAACCATCTGGATTATCAACAACTTGAATACCAGGATCCAGGTCGACATTATGCCCACTAAATGTGGGGGAACCAGCAACTGCGAGTACTGGCATGAGTAATAGGCTAAATAGCCAAAATTTAAACGGCATTTTTTTCACTACTAATTTCTCCTATTTTACTTCAACTGGAAGCGTATCAAGAACTGGAAAATCCAATTGACCTGGTGTAGTCAAACCAGCATAGAAAGTGTAATTGCCCGCAATATCCACAAGAGGTATTCTAGGAAGAACTTGAATCATCTTCTCTTGAATTGCCAAGCTTGCTAAATCTAGATTCGAACGGAATTTTTCTGGTAATCCCTCTGTGGGTATCCATGGCACTAAACCGCCATTACTATCAAATAGATAGAAAGTTTCTCCTAAAACACCACCAGTAATGGCGACATACACATCATACTGTCCATCTCCATTTAATACGACTGTTGCGCCAAGCTCCTCTCCAGGCTCAATTATTGTATCATTAGTCAAAATTGCAATTTGTCCAGCTGCAGAAGCTATCCCAGCAAATACCAGTAAGCCAGTAGCTAATCCCAAACGTAATCGGTTTGGCATCTTGCGCTTTTCTCTCATTTTTCTACCTCAAGGTTAACATGCTGTATTAAAAACTATCGTGTACGTGGCATAACTTAAAACTTTTTTTCTTGCACACCTTATTAAAAATAAGTTTATAGGACTTACGCATTGACAGATGATAAATTTTATATTCCCTTTTAAATACAAGGCATTACATTTTTTTTGATAAATCGTTATTGGTCACAATTGACAGATTTAGACACGTGCTATTATTTTTATAACCCTATGATATTTATCAGGAACACAAAAAATATAGTTTATCAATGCGTAAGTCCTAGTTTAGTTAAGAAACGTACTAAAGTACAACAAAGATTACATAAGTAATAATAGTAGACAATTCCAGAATTGTCAATAATTGGTGTTATGCACAGTCTGTAACTGAGAAAAACTGGCAGTTATTAATTGGTTATCAGTACAAAGAAGAATGTTAGTTTTGAAAAGCAATCCAATCTGATAACTGATAATATTTCAGATGTTTTTAGAAGCACAGTGCATAATATTAAGGAATAGCAACATCCTCAATCAATTGTTTGACCAAGTTTTGAGTATTTTGCTCAGTCATTGCTGCTAGTCTATGTCCAATAACGCTAGGTAATACGGTTTGAATATCTTCTGGAACAACATAATCTCTTCCTTGCATTAATGCCCAAGCTTGGGCACTGTGGCGTATTGCTAAACCTGCACGAGGAGATAAACCCGTTCTATAACGTGGAGATTCTCTACTAAATTCTAAAATTGATTGTAAATAATCAATTAAAGCATCCGAAACATGGACTTTTGGCACAGCATTTTGTATTTTTAAAAGTTCTTGAACGGTGATTTGTGGTGTTACCTCAGCAATTATATCGCGCCGATCTCGTCCTTTGAGTAAGGCACGTTCCATTTCATGATTAGGATAGCCGAGTTCTAAGCGCATCATGAAACGATCTAATTGTGATTCAGGTAAGGGAAATGTACCGATTTGGTGTAACGGATTTTGGGTGGCTAATACAAAAAATGGGGCAGGTAAGGGGCGAGTTTCACCATCCACTGTCACTTGATGTTCACCCATCGCCTCTAATAAGGCACTTTGCGTTTTTGGTGTTGCACGGTTGACTTCATCAGCTAAGACCATTTGAGCAAAAATTGGACCTGTATGAAATTTAAACTGTCCTTCTTCAAAAATAGAAACACCGATAATATCAGCAGGGAGTAAATCGCTAGTAAATTGAATCCGTTGAAAACTTAAACCAAGTACTCGCGCGAAAATGTGTGCTAGTGTTGTTTTACCTACACCTGGCAGATCTTCAATCAAGACATGTCCACGCGCCATCAAACAAGTAAGAACTAAACGAATTTGTAACTCTTTACCCAGAATGACTTGGCTTGTTTGAGTCACAAGATTATCAAGCATTTTTTTAATTTGCATATTTAAATAAATCGTCCCGCTGTCCCAATGATTATTGTTAATACACCTAACCATAAATTAAGATGAATTAAATGACGAATACGTGCTAAATGTTTGCCTGCTTCTGGAAAATTCTTATTAGTCAGTGCTTTTTTCAAATTGGGAAAAGGGAGAAAAAATATATAGACAAAAATAATAGTCATTATAGCTGCTATTGCCATCATAATATAAATATAGATTCTATCTGTATTCATCCAAAAGCCTGTTGCCCATAAAAGCACAACAGATGCCCATACCCATGGAAAAAAACGTGTTAAAACTTGTGACATCAAAGGTAAACGCAAAGGAGGATCAAGTAAACTGGTTGCAACAGGACGTAAAGCAAAATGGGCAAAAAACATGCCGCCTATCCAAATGACGACTGAGAAAATATGTAAAGTTATGGCTATAGCGAAATAAATAATAGACATTTTAGATTTTTCCTATATCAATTAATGATAAAATTGTTTTCATGTATAAACAAGCACATAAATCTCGCGATGGCGATACCATCGTTATGGGGATGGGTAAAACTGGAATAGCCTGTATCAAGTTCTTAGTAAAAAATAAAATTTCAGTACGCGTTATGGATAATCGTCCACAACCACCTGGGTTATCAATACTTAAACAAGATTTTCCAAAAATACCTTATATTACAGGTCATTTTGATGCTGCCCAATTGGCGCAAGCGGCAGAAATTATTATTAGTCCAGGACTTTCACCGCAAGAACCTGCTCTAAATCAAGCTAAAGCAGCTAAGGTTCCCATTATCAGTGAAATTGAACTTTTTGCTCGTTATGTCAATGCGCCCGTCGTTGCCATTACTGGATCAAATGGTAAAAGCACTGTCACCACACTTTTAGGAGAAATGGCAAAACAAGGCGGATGGCAGGTGCAAGTCGGCGGAAATTTAGGGACACCAGCTCTTGACTTGCTGACTGTACCTGCTCCTGACTTATATATATTAGAACTTTCCAGTTTTCAACTAGAAAACACCTTTTCATTAAATCCAAAAGCTGCCATTATACTCAATATCAGCGAAGATCATCAAGATCGTTACGCGAATATTGCTGCGTATATTGCTGCGAAACAAAGAATTTTTCAAGGTAATGGCACAATTATCATTAATGCTGATGAAACACTTATAACAAGCAAACCCAACCGTCGAACACTAAGTTTTAGTTTACATAATAATCGGGGTGATTTCAGGCTATCTGATTCTCATTTAGTCCGCGTACACAATAATTCACTGATTCCAATATTATCTACAAAAAAAATACGCTTACAAGGAACTTGTAAGCATGCTAATGCTTTAGCAGCCTTAGCCTTAGGGGAAGCAGTGGGCTTAGAACAAACATCAATGTTAAAAACTTTGCAAACATTTCGGGGTTTACCCCACCGCTGTGCTTGGGTAAGAAATAGGCAAAATATTGATTGGTATAATGATTCAAAAGGGACAAATGTTGGGGCAACAATTGGTGCCATTCAAAGTTTAGAAAAACTAGGAAAAATTATTCTTATTGCAGGCGGTGATGGTAAAGGAGCAGATTTTACACCATTAGCAAAGATAGTTGCACAACATTGTCGCGCCTGTGTGTTAATTGGGCAAGATGCCCCACTAATTGCTAATGTTTTATCAAAAAAAATGGTACATCATGCACAAAGCATGGTAGATGCAGTAAAACAAGCGGCATTCTTAGCACAACCAGGTGATGCGGTGTTATTATCACCAGCATGTGCCAGTTTTGATATGTTTAAAAATTATGAACACCGAGGACAGGTGTTTGAGACAGCAGTAGGTTCACTCTTTTGATGATAGATATAAATTTAGTAATCGGATTCGCCACGGCAAGCTTTGCAATAGCCATTTCCCCTGGACCAAGTTGGATTTACGTCATTTCATCCACCGTAGAACAGGGATATATAGCAGGTTTAATTGCTGTTGCGGGTAATGCGACTGGTATTATCTGGCATGTTACTATGGCAACACTCGGATTATCGGTTATTCTTCAGTATTCAGCAACAGTCTTTATTATTATAAAGTGGATTGGTGTTGCATACCTGATTTTCTTGGCAGGACGGATAATAAGAACTGATATTTCATTTGCAGCAAAAAATAATTCAAAATGCCGACATTTAAAACGTGTTTTCCGAGATGGTGTTCTTGTCAACATGTTAAATCCAAAAGTGTCTCTCCTGATGTTTGCTCTTTTACCACAATTTGTTAATCCATCAAATGGGATGATTAAACATCAAATTGCTTTTTTGGGCATCTTTCACATTTTTATTGCGTCAATTGTATTAACAATAATAGTCTTTTTGACGAATATAATGCTTGGTTCATTTAATCATTCCAAAAATCTTCAACGGTTTTTCCGTTGGGGTAGTGGGACTCTCCTTTTCTGTAGTGCTATAAAACTAGCACTGCTAAAAAGTACCTAAGACTTCTTTTAATGATCAAACAAATTTTGTGGATTTTTAGGCGTTAAACCAAAATGTTGCCATGCTAAACGTGTTACAACCCGTCCTCTTGAGGTACGCATCATAAAGCCCTGTTGTAATAAAAATGGTTCTATCACATCCTCTATTGTGCCTCGCTCTTCACCAATAACGGCTGCCAAATTTTCCACACCAACAGGTCCACCATCAAATTTTTCCATAATAGCAAGCAGTAATTTACCATCCATGATATCTAAACCATAAGCATCAACATTTAATAAATTTAAGGCTTTTTGTGTGAGTGCTTGAGTAATTTTACCATCAGCACGAACTTGAGCATAATCACGGACTCGTCGCAATAAACGATTAGCAATGCGCGGTGTACCACGTGAACGACGTGCTAATTCTATCGCGCCTTCTTTATCTATGATTAAATTCATAATGCCAGCAGCACGGGTAATAATATGAGCTAAATCTTCATGATTATAAAATTCTAATCGTTGCGTAATCCCAAAACGGTCACG
>DAOVTJ010000123.1 GCA_030633165.1 Thiomargarita sp.
AGAAGCCTCTAAATTTCTTCAATATGCGATAGAGCAAATACCTTGTTTTGGGTTATTTGTTGATCGTAAGCGTAAAAAACGTCCTTATCGCGTTGGCTTTTTGGGAAAGGAGTGGAATTTAGGGGGCGTTCATGTACGAGTTGAAGGTGAGGAACCTCACAATGGTTCTTCTTTAATTAAATTAGATGAGGTAGATTGTGCAGTTGTTGGATTGGATGAACTTTTGACAATGACGCAATATTATTTACAGGATCCCACTTTAGTTACAAAATGGGGTATGTATAATTATCATCTGACTCCTGAAAGACCAACTGATATACGTATCGCGGGTTCTGCTCAATTGACGCGTTATAATGCTCTATTGGGACGTGATGTTCAAGACATAGTCGGTTTTTTTTTGATTTCTAAACCATCAAAAAAGCAAGAACCAACTGCTCCTCTTGATTTATTAGCCCATTTATCAAAACATGGTAGACGTGTATTTGTTAAAGGGAGATATATAGGTATTGTTAATGCGGCTTATCCCAATCTGAAATTAATTTCAGTAGAAGATGTGGAGGATGCTGTGATAGAGGCTGAAGTTGGTTGTGTTGGACTTGAGATTGTTCAAACAGGCAATACTTTGAGAAGAAAAGGACTTGTTTTACACGGCACTCCTTTATTTTTATCAGAAAGTGTTTATGTAGTTGATTACTCAAGGTATTTGAGGAATAAATCTCTTCAAAAATTCATAAAAAGTTTGAAGCCTATGGGTTATTTTGATGATGAACGCATGAAACAATTTGCACTCTGGTATCTAGCCTTAGAAAAGAATTTAGGAGATTCTTGGATTCATAAGCCCTCTATCACAGAACTTTTTTGTACTCTTGAAGATCCTGAAAATGGTTTGCGCCCTTATCGTTTAGAAACCCGTTATTGGAAGCCGCATGATATTTATGGGCAAGATAAGGCAATTGTATTAGTTAAAGAAGCATTTGTTAAATTACAAGCGTATTACTCAAAGAATCTTGAAAATATTTGAGAAATGCTAAGAGTTTAAAAGTCTCTCTTTGCTCGCGATCTCTCGTCCAAGGTAAAGCGCATGAGAAATTTCAGAGATTGCACCATCACGTACTAATTGGTTTTCTATGATTTGTCCCGTTTTTCCACGATATTCTGCAATGATAGCGCCTTTATAGTTCTGTTGAACAACAAGTTCTTTTGATTCATAATCAACAGTTACTGTGAAGTTTCCATTGTAGTCATATTGTGTTTCTTTATCTCTTTTGTTAGCAACTGCTTTAGCTCTGTTAAGAACATCAGTATTAATGCTAATAGAATGGCTAAAAACTGTGATTGCACCTCGCGGTATTCCAATATTTTCAGCGATGTATCGTTGAATGGATATTAAGCCATAAACATTTTCTAACCATGCATCCATTGCATTATGTGTTCTAAAAGTAGCCGTTAGTGTTAGTTTGCCCTCAAAACAGCGAAAAAAGAGTGAGACAAGACAGGGACAACCATGACCCTTAGGTAAATCTCTACGAGAATCCCATAATGAAACATAAGCATGGCGTGTTTCTAGATCTTCTTTGAATCTCTGTATTACAATTTGAAGAGAATCAACTTTTTTATCATTATATTCAAAATATCCTCGCAAACGATTGCCATAAGTATAGCTATGTTCATATAATCCTGAATCTAGGATACGTTGTTGATATTCCTGAAAATGCGCTAAAGAAAATCCATATTCACTTAAATTGGCATCTTCATTTGGCTTTTCTATAATCACTTTAACATTTTGAAGCTCAATACGTTTACCTTTTTTAAGTGTATTGTGATATCCAAATCTCACCAATCTAAAGATTAATTCTTTCCAGGCTGATATTGGTGTTGTTCTTAATATGCTGTGATAACGAGGTTCTGATGGATAGCGTTGGCATTCTGTTTTGGGTATGGGTATATTAATTCGTTCTATCTTGCATGGTAGACTCGGTGATAGTCTTTTGAAAAAGTCAAGACAAAATCGGTGAGTTTTAGAATCGCTTAGTTTTCCGCTTTGAAATACTTTTATATTATTTTTAAAGTTCTCTGGTTTAACTAATCCATCTATAATTCTATTAGTGCCCACAATCTTATATGTTGAAATACCAAGATATTCTGTGGGTTCTATGCCATCTTTAAAAAAATTGATGAGGGATTCGCGTGAGTTAGAAAGATTTTCACCCAGAACAAGTATATAAGCTATTTGTGGATTCCATAATAGATTTCTGAGCATTTGTTGTAATCCATTACCATAAAGATTGGCAACGACCGCAATCCGTGACGTTTGAGGGGATAAGTCAATACCTAACTCTGTCAAAACAGTGATGGCTTGCTTAGGACGAGACCATAAAGTGGTGATGCTAACATCGCCCTTTGGATTAATGAGGTGTAATTTATCTGAATAGTATAATGTTTTAAATTTCATAAGTATTGGAAATATCAATTCAACGTCGTGCACAACACCACACATCAACACGCTGCACCCCTGTTTTTTTGAAAACTAAAGCCAATTCTTTCACATTAGCCCCTGTTCTCATCACATCATCAATTAATACAATGTGTTGCCATTTTTTTGTATGTTGTTGCACAATAAATGCATCTTGCAAATTTATTTGACGTTGTTTAGCAGAAAGTGTCCGTTGAGAAACTGTATTCTTTATACGTTGACAAACTTGATAGTCTATAGGAATGCCTGTGTATTTTGTAATACATTTCGCAAGCTCATTTGATTGATTATATCCGCGTTGGCGTAAACGTTGGGGGTGTAATGGCACAGGAATTAAGACATCGGGACGTTGCTCAAATCTTAAATGTTGTGCCATCAGCTTGCCCAATAAATTTAGTATGACCAGGTTTTGAGAAAATTTTGCGGCATGAATCATTTTATCAATCGGATAAAGATATGAAAAAACCGCTTGTGTGTGTGTATATGGCGGCGGTTCTTTTTGGCATTGATAACAGATACTCTCTTCTTCTAATATGCCGCAGGATAGACATGCTGTGTCATGATAAGGTAAGTCGGCTAGGCATGGTGCACAAATGGGTAAAGTACTCGTATCACCGCATAGAAAACAACTTTGTGGTAAAATGAGTTTCATATCATAATACACTAGGAGCAATAAAGTGCTTAAACAACTGGGTGTTCCCTTTCTCTTGTTAATTTTTCTGATGTATTTAGCTATATCTGGTGATAATGTAATAAACTCTCTGGGTATTGATTTATCTCATCAATCACAAAATATTCTATCAAATTACTTTTTTCAAATTTGTCTTTGGTTAGGCTGGGCATGGTTTATTGAAAGATTTATTATGTTGTTTCTGTGGAAAAACCAAGATTCTGTACATAAACTTGTAAAAATAATTGTCACCGCGATAATTTTTTTTATAGCAATACTCGGTATTGTGAATATTGTTTTTGAACAATCTGTCACTGGTATTTTGATAGGAGCTGCTATTATCACATTTATGTTAGCTTTTATCTTGCAAAGTCTTTTGCAAGATATTGTGACTAGTCTCGCAATTCGTCACTCTTATCAAGTGGATGATTGGATTATGCTAAAACATGATCATATTGAGGGTTGTATTGTTAAATTCAGTTGGCGTACTCTCTTAATTAAGACACGTGATGGTAGTCAGTTACTTATACCTAATAGAAGATTGGGAGAGCATATTGTTATAAATTATAAGAAACATGATTTACCACGCCGTCAAAGTATCACTATCACTTTAGATTTTCCAACAGAACGTATTTTTCGCACCTTATTAGCAGGCACGAAAGCGGTACTTGGAAAAAACAATTTATTAGAAGAACCAGGACCTAAAATCATGCTTTCTGATGCGACTTCATCAGGTATGAAATATTTGATATACTATTGGATAAATGGAAATGCTGAACCTGAGTTTGCACGTCATCTTATATTGAAAAGTGTTATTGAACATTTACAAATAGCAGGATTATTTATTACCTCTAGTCATCAAGCTACTCAAAGTTCTTTAGAAAGTCGTGTGAAACTTTTGGCACAAATTCCATTATTTAGTGCTTTAGAGCAAGATGAGTTAAATCATTTTGCTATGCATTTACAAGAACGATTGTATCAGGAAGGTAATAGTATTGTAAAACAAGGTGCAGCAGGACAGACAATGTTTATTGTTGCAGAGGGCTTGTTATATATTTTTACAGAACTCGAAAAGAAAGAAAATAAAGTGAAAGTGGGGCAAATTATCAGTGGTCAGTTTTTTGGTGAAATGTCTTTGCTAACAGGACAAGCACGTTCTGCTACAGTAATTGCGGCAACAGATACCATTGTCTATGAGGTATCAAAAGATAATATTTCTCCCTTATTAAGCAATAATAAGAAATTTTCTGAAACAATCAGTAAGATAGTTGCAGATCGTCGCTTATCTACTTTACAAACATTGGCAACATCAGCACAGGTGGAAAAGGGTGCAAAAAATGAAGATATCGCTAAGCAAATTCTAGATAAAATGAGGGTATCCTTTAAGAGTTCGTTCTTGAGCGATCTTCAACAAAAATAAATTAAGGGATGAATCCAAGATTTAAAATTGGTGGGATTTACCCACCATAGAATTATAGTGCAGCACTACACTTTTTACTCAAGTCCAACATTTTTTTGATCTCAAAATCAATTTTATTTAGTTCTGAAATTCCATCTTTATAAGCTAAATTGAGGGTAACTTTCTGCAATGCATCTTTGTAACCACTAATCGTATTAAGTGATGTAGATAATTCCTGACTAATTTCTTTCAAGCGTTTACGATCAATAATCTCTTGTTTGAGAGTTTGATCTTGCAACTCCCCTATCTCTTCTTCAACTTTTTCTTCTATGGCTTCTTCTTCTCGATTATGTAAACGTTGTTGTTGGATGAAACGTAGATAGAAGCTAATCTTTTGTATTAATTTATCGGGTTGAATCGGTTTGATAAGATAGTCAACAGCACCAACATCATAACCCCTATCCTTAAATTCATCTGACTTATAAACCGCAGTCAGAAACACTATCGGAATATGTTGTGTTTTAGATCGGGTTTGAATCATTTTAGCAGTTTCAAAACCATCCATTTGGGGCATTTGTATATCAAGGATAATTAAATCCGCAATTCTTTTTGTCAGGTGACTTAAAGCATTTATCCCTGAATTTGCTTCAGTAATTATAACCCTATTAAAGTGCTTTTTAAGCATATGGTGTAAAACAAGTCGATTAGTGTCATCGTCATCAACAATCAGTATTTCAATGTTGTCATCAGACATTTTATATTTATCCTTTATGTGAAGAGCAATAAAAATAGTTGCCCTTATATTTAAATCTCACATTTCTGAACCAAAGTCAACAATTGGCGACTTTCCCAAGCCATTTTGTAAATATCAGGGAGACAGTCTTTATGCTCTAAGTCTATAGCATTTTTTCTAAACGTCTCATTTAAATCGAGAAGTGTCTTGAGCGAATGTTGTAATCCCTGGCTGATTTCTGTCATGAGCTGGTGATCAATAACACCTTGCTGCTTTGTATTTTGTGAAAGTGTCGCAACACGCTCTTTCACTTTTTCAACAATGACATTCTCCTCTATCACTTGGTGATTATCTTGTTGGATAAAGCGAAAATATGTCTTGAGTTTATCAACAAGTTTCATCGGCTCAATAGGTTTTGTCAGGTAATCAACAGCGCCGACTTCAAACCCTTTTTTCTGGAATTTTTCAGACTTATAAGCTGCAGTCAAAAAGACAATTGGAATATGTTTTGTCTTCGAGCGCGTTTGGATTATTTTAGCGGTTTCAAAGCCATCCATTTGAGGCATTTGTATATCAAGAAGAATAAAATCTACGCTTTTTTTCATGAGAAGGCTTAAAGCAATTATTCCAGAGTCTGCTTCAATCACCTGAACATCATCAAAGTATTCTTCAATAAGCGCATGTAAACTGAGTAAATTATTTTTATTGTCATCAACAATTAGTATTTCAATGGGTTTGTCAGCTTGTGACATGTTTTTGATCCTCTGATCTATTTTTTCCCCCTCCCACAAGAGGAGGAGAGTCAATATTACCGATATAACCAAACACGTAGCATAGAAAAGAGTTTATCAACCTCTAAAGGTTTAGCCAAATAGTCACTGGCACCAGCTTCTATACATTTTGCTTTGTCACCTTTCATCGCTTTAGCCGTTAAAGCAAGAATAGGGAGTTGACGGTAACGAGGTTGTGCTCTGATTTTTTGTATCGCCTCATATCCATCCATTTCTGGCATCATAATATCCATTAAGATGATTGCAACATCAGGATGTTCATCTAAGAATTCTAAGGCTTCTATACCATTGTTGGCAACAACAACTTCCATGTCTTTTTCTTCCAACACCGTCATCAGGGCAAAGGTATTACGGATATCATCATCTGCCAATAAAACTTTCTTGCCCTTGAAGATAGCCTCTTTATCATGCACTACCCGCAGCATTTTCTGTTTCTCTTCAGGCAAGTCTGCCTCTATTTGATGGAGAAATAGGGTTGCCTCATCTAGCAAACGTTCTGGTGATTTCACCGTCTTGACTGCAATATTCCGCGAAACTTGCTGCAAGATATCTTGTTCGGAGTCATTCAAGTCACGTTCTGCCTGGAGAATGACTGGAATTTTTGATAACCTTTCTTCTTTGTAGAGTTGCGTTAGCAGTTCAACACCAGTAGCATTTTCCGCTTCTACATCAATAATTATACATTCACATGTCCCATTCTTCAAGTGTTCTAAAGCTTCCGCTTTTGTAGCAAAGAATGTGGTTTGAATATCATCACCGCCAACTAAGGAAACTATGTGTTGTTGATGTGCCTCATTATCAACAAGAATCAAAACATTTTTCACACTATCATCAATAAAACGTTCGATATCTTTAAAGGCAGCACCCAGTTGTTCCACATTAACAGGTTTACGCAAATACCCAATGGCGCCCATTTTTTTAGCATCCATACTTTGCTCATGTCCCGACATAAAATGCACAGGAATATGTCGTGTGTCTGGATTGTCTTTAAGCCTTTCCATGACTGTCCAACCATCAAGTTGGGGTAAACCAATATCTAGAAAAATGGCATTGGGTTTATACTGTTCTGCCATTTCCAATCCCACTTTGCCATCTTCGGCAATGAGGTATTTAAACTGCTGTTCCTGGGCTAAATCGGTGACAACTTTTGAAAAAGTTCGATCATCTTCAATAATTAAGACTGTGCGATCATTGGGTTGCAAATTATCTCGATCATCCTCAATCGGTTGTGGCGTAGCAGGTGGTGCTATCTGGCTCG
>DAOVTJ010000040.1 GCA_030633165.1 Thiomargarita sp.
AATGCGAGGTGGAGCAGCATGGCAGCTCGTCGGGCTCATAACCCGAAGGTCGTAGGTTCAAATCCTACCCTCGCTATAGAATTTTTTAGCGTAGGCTATTAACAAGTTGATGCGAGGTGGAGCAGCATGGCAGCTCGTCGGGCTCATAACCCGAAGGTCGTAGGTTCAAATCCTACCCTCGCTACTTTAGAATTCCCTTCCCCAAAAAATAAATTAGCGCTGATTTTACAGCGCTTTTTTTTATCCCTAAAAAAATATCTTGACTTATTAACCCAAATAGTATTCAAATATAAAACAAAAAATCACTTTATTTGGTAATTTCTAATGAAAAATTTTTTATTACTCCTATTGTTCAGTTCACAGGTCTTGGCTCAAGATGAAAGTAGAGAGACTCTCAAATTATCGCCACAGGTGCGTATTATTGAACGAATACAGACTATCCATACCATAAAAATTGGAGATATTCAGCAATTTCTCATCCGCCCTCACCTGATCACAGCCGAAGAATTAGAGAGTGCCCCTTCTATTATTGCGAATGCTCAACAATCAATTTTAAGCACTCAAGGGGTTAAAATCTTTGTCAATGAGCTTTATGATGATATATCTAGTGAATACATCATCGTACATCCAGGACAACATTTTTTGAACCCTGAAAATAATGAAGTGCTGGCTTATGAGGCAATTTATCTCGGAGAAGCGAAACTCCTAGTACCAGGTGACCCCGCAACTTTAACAATAACAAAAGCGAAGCGTGAAATAAAATTAGGTGATCGTTTACTACCCAAAGAAGAAAAGCAGGTTTTTAGTGAAGATTTTTATCCCCATTCACCAGATATTTTGGAAGAGGCGTATATCATTGCTGTAGTTGATGAGATCTTGCTCATTGGTCAAAATCAAATCGTTATTATTAATAAAGGTCTACAAGATGGGATAGAAAGAGGTCATCTTTTAACTGTGAATAAGGCGGGGCGAGAAATATTTCAAGATTTTAATTTTAATGACGAATTACCCAAGCAAAAGGCCGGCACATTGCTAGTGTTTCGTGTATTTGATCGTGTTAGTTATGCCTTAGTTCTCACTGCAACTTTATCAATTAACATATTTGATGAAGTTGATATCCCTTGAAAGATCCAGAATATTGGCTAGCCTTAGCCCATGCTCCTCGCAACCTTGGATCACTTCTCAATCATTTTGGTAGCCCCCGCCATTTATTTGAGGCTGGACCACTAGAGTGGCGGGTACATTGTGCTGATGTCATCAAGTATTTACAAAAACCTAATTGGTATGCTGTCGAAAATGATATCCAGTGGTTAGCACAAACGGGCAATCATTTAATTACGCTAGATCATTCAGACTACCCCCCTTTTTTGCGTGAAATTTATGATCCGCCACCTGTATTATTTGTACGGGGTGATACTTTATTATTGAAAAGTCCGCAATTGGCTATAGTTGGTACTCGAAGTGCTAGTTCTGAAGGTGAATGGACAGCTAGAACATTTGCAGAAAATTTATCAAATCAAGGTTTGACCATCACCAGCGGTTTAGTATTTGGTATTGAAGGCGCTAGCCATTGGGGCGCATTAGCAGGGCAAGGAAAAACAATTGCTGTAGCAGGGTGGGGATTAGATCAGATTTATCCTGCTGAACACAGTGAACTCACTCAAAAAATTGTCGAAACAGGAACAATTATCTCAGAATTACCACCAGGTACACAGATCAAACGGATGCATTTTCGCAGTCGTAGTCGTATTATTAGTGGCTTGAGTTTAGGGACATTGCTTATTGAGGCACCAGAATATAGCGGTGCTTTGGACACGGTGCGCTTTGCGATTGAACAGGGGCGTGAAGTGTTTGTTATTCCTGGTTCTATCCATAATCCATTAGTCAAGGGTTGTCATCAATTGATTAAAGAAGGTGCAAAATTGGTGGAAAATGTTAATGACATCCTTGAAGAATTGCAAAATTATCACTACATTGAAGCCCAACATTGAAGAAGAATATTGGCTCGCTCTAACGCATGCGCCAGGCGTAGGACCTGTCAAATTTGTACGTTTACTCAAACATTTTGGTCATCCACGTGGCGTATTTGAAGCTGATCATGATGAATGGCGAGCTTTTAAAATGAATGAGGTTTTAATCAATTATTTGCAAAATCCTAATTGGCAAATTGTTGAAAAGGATATGCAATGGTTGACACAATCAGGGAGTCATTTGTTGACGCTAGAGCATCCAGATTATCCGCCTCTTTTACGCGAGATTGCCAGTGCTCCCCCAATGTTATTTATACGCGGTGATTGTGCCTTATTATCCAGTAAACAATTAGCGATAGTAGGGACACGTCATCCCAGTCATGAAGGGGAACAAACAGCTCGGGAATTTGCAGAATATTTATCTCATCAAGGTCTTACGATCACCAGTGGTATGGCATTGGGAATTGATGGTATCAGTCATTGGGGTGCTTTGAGGGGAACAGGTAAAACCATCGCTGTCGCTGGAACAGGGCTAGATCGCGTTTATCCTGGAAGCCACCGGACACTTGCTAATAAAATTGCCGAAACTGGTGCACTAATTTCGGAATTTCCGCCTGGCACAGCTGTTAGACGTGAAAACTTTCCACAACGCAGTCGTATTGTTAGTGGATTAAGTTTAGGTACATTGGTGATCGAAGCGCCAGAACGCAGCGGTGCCTTATATGCAGCAGCGCATGCGACTAAACAAAAACGTAAAGTCTTTGTCATTCCTGGCTCGATTTATAATCCTTTGGTGAAGGGCAATCATAAATTACTTAAAGAAGGCGCAACATTAATAGAAACGGCGGCTGATATTCTTAAAGACTTGCGAATTTATCGTCCAGCCCCTGAAAATCCCAATACAATAAAAACTCTTCCTACCCCCACTAAAAATTCTAACATACAGAAATCAAAGGTTTTACCACTTTCTCAAGAAGTGTTAGGGATAGAAACAGATGAAGATGCACGTTTATTGGGCTATTTGAAAGCAGGTCCCTTATCAATTGATAATTTAGTTGAACAAAGTGGCTTGACGGCTGGGGAAATTTCATCCAAACTTTTAATGTTAGAATTGCGCGGACTGGTGGCTGTTCAAACCGGAGGTCTTTATGCGCACACAAATTATTAGCCAATAACTAAAAAAGAGAGATAGAGCTATTGTGAATAAATTAGTCATTGTTGAATCTCCTGCCAAAGCCAAGACGATCAAAAAATACTTAGGTCAAGATTTTGAAGTTTTAGCTTCTTTCGGACATATACGTCAGTTACCCCGTAAAAATGGAGCAGTGGATACCGAGCATGATTTTGCTATGCACTATCAGCTTATTGAAAAGAATGCTAAGCATGTCAACATGATTATAAAAGCAATGCAGAATGCTGATACATTATATTTGGCAACAGATCCAGATCGAGAGGGAGAAGCGATCTCTTGGCATTTGCTTGAAATTCTTAAAGAACAATTACAAGATAAGCTCGTTTATCGCGTTGCTTTTCATGAAATTACCCAAAGTGCTATACAAGAGGCTGTTGCTAACCCAGGTACTTTATCAATGAATTTGGTAAATGCCCAACAAGCACGATTAGCATTAGATTATCTAGTGGGATTTAATTTATCACCGCTATTGTGGAAAAAAATCCGTTATGGTTTATCTGCAGGGCGGGTGCAAAGCCCTGCTTTACGTTTAATTGCAGAACGTGAACAAGATATTGAAAAATTTAAAACACGTGAATATTGGACAATTGAAGCCGCTTGTAAAAAAGGTGAACACTCATTTACTGCCAAATTAAATTTGTTTGAGGGTAAAAAACTGACACAATTTAGTCTAAAAGATGAGAAGCAAGCCACCAAAACCCAAACCACGTTGATTAAACATGCTAAAGGCAAATTACAAGTCACCAAGGTTGAGAAAAAACAACGGCGGCGTCAACCATCAGCACCATTTACAACTTCAACCTTGCAACAAGAAGCGGCACGTAAATTAGGTTTTACCACTAAACGCACAATGCAAATTGCCCAACAATTATATGAAGGCATAGATACTGGCAACGGTGCGGAGGGTTTAATTACCTATATGCGCACAGATTCTGTGAATCTAGCCGCTGAAGCCGTGGTCGAAATTCGTGAGGTGATTAGTGAACGCTATGGTAAAGAAAATATACCTAAGCAACCAAAAAAGTATAAAACTAAAGCTAAAAATGCTCAGGAAGCGCATGAAGCGATACGTCCCACATCGCCTAAATGTATACCTGATGAGATAAAAAAGGCTTTGAAACCAGACCAATTAAAGCTTTACAGCTTAATTTGGAAACGCACAATTGCCTGTCAAATGGTTCATGCAACACTAAATCTAGTTGCTATTGATTTAAGTTGTGGAGAGGGTAATAATTTCCGTGCAACAGGGTCTACCCTGGTTAATCCAGGTTTTATGGCTGTATATCAGGAAGGTGTAGATGACAAAAAGACTGGTGATGATGATGAAAAAATGTTGCCAACCCTAGCAGTTGATGATTGGGTTAATTTAAAAAATGTTGATACTGGTCAACATTTTACTGATCCCCCTCCCCGTTTTACAGAAGCCAGTTTAGTAAAAAGTCTAGAAGAATTTGGTATTGGGCGTCCTTCCACTTATGCCAATATTATTTCAACACTTCAAAAACGTAATTATGTCATATTAGATAAAAAACGCTTTTTTGCCACAGATGTTGGGCGTGTTGTCATTAAATTTTTAACTGAACATTTTAATCAATATGTTGATTATAGCTTTACTGCTAAATTAGAAGATCAGCTGGATGCAGTCTCCCGTGGTGAACAGGAATGGATACCATTGATGGAGAAATTTTGGAGTAAATTTAACGCATTAGTTGAAGAAAAAGGTGTCTCTGTTCAACGTAAAGATGTGACTCAAGAAATCTTGGAAGAAACTTGTCCGAATTGTAGCCAACCTCTCTCTAAACGCCTAGGTAAACGGGGAAATTTTATCGGATGCTCTACTTATCCAACATGCGATTATACGCGTAATATTGAAGGTGGAGAAAGCAATGAAACAATACCAACAGCACAGTTGGAAGTTATAGAAGGGCGTGTTTGTCCAAAATGTGATTCTCCTTTACAGATTAAACCTGGACGCTATAATAAATTTATAGGGTGTAGCAATTATCCCAAATGCAAATTTAAGGAACCCTTAGAAAAACCTTTTGATACGGGTGTGCAATGTCCAACGTGTAAAAAAGGGACATTAATTAAGAAAAAATCCCGTTTTGGCAACTTTTTCTATTCCTGTTCGACATATCCAAAATGTAAATACGCCATTTCCAATGAACCGATCGATACTTCTTGTCCAAAATGTCAATGGCCAATTTTAATGTTAAAAACAACAAAGCGACGCGGTACAGAAAAACTTTGTCCTGAAAAAAGTTGTGATTATGTAGAACAGGTTCAATAACAAGATGGTTCGAGGATATAGACGCGCTAAACAACGTCCTATTTATTACAAAACAGAATGTTTAGCGTGTGAGATCATCATCAATGTGAAATGGGAACGACCGTATGTTGGCGTATTGCCGACACACGGTTACATTAAGACAAAAAAAGCTTGTCCATTTTGTCAAGGTACTCAAATCAAAACATTTCAAATTAGAAAAGTGGAATATTGTGAAATTGAGCAACATTGGGATATGATAATGGTTGCTGAGAATGATTAATTTTAGATTATCCAAAAGGCGCTATAAACGCACCTGTACAGGTACTGTATGCCAATCTAATTTCATTTCTTTGGGTGACATACCACAAGCTAATCCAACCAATTCTGGTAAAAATAAGACAGGTAATCTAAAATCTTGCCCTGTTGCTGCTAATGCTTTGGGTTGTACACCATCTAGGTTTTTGAAACATAGTGGGCAAGAGGTAACCATTAAGTCTACGTCTTGTTTTTGTGCACCTTGGAGTACTGATCCTGTCATTTTCATAGATAGTTCATTATTAGGCCATGTTAGGTGATAACCGCAACACTCATCGCGAGTGTCATAATCAACAATATCTACGCCTAACACTTTCAGTATATCTTCTAGGGAAGTGGGATTGTCTGAAGATTCATAATTTTGAATATCTGACGGATTGCGTGTATGACAGCCGTAATAGGAAGCAACCCGCAAGCCATTTAGCGGATGAGTGACCCGTTCTGCTAGTTTTTGAAGTCCTACATCTTGTGCTAGCATCCATAAGGTATGGGTGATTTTGCATTCACCCTTATATTCGATATTATCTACTGCTAAAATCTCATTCACCTGATCAAACAGTTGTGTATCTTCCCGTAGTCGCTTTTGTACGTTAGAGATAACATTGAAACATGTCGAACATGGCGTATAAAAAGGTAAACCCATTTTTTCTGCAGCTGCCATATTGCGGGCATTAATAGATAGTGATGTTAGCTCAGAGCGTTCTTCAATTACCCCAGCACCACAACACACTGCTTCTGCAATAATATGGAGTTTGACATCAACCTTGTCAAAAACATCTCCTAAAATTTCAAAAAAACGGGCATCTGCACCTTGAAAACAGCAGCCTGAATAAAAGGCATAATGCATATTACCATCATTTAAGTCAATCATAAGCTATTTTCCTTTTTTTTCGATTTCACGAATTTTACTATAGACTTTAGCAGAACCAGATTGACCTGGTAATTTACAAACTTGTCGTGTCACTTCTAAACCGTGTTTTTTTAAACCCACTTCTGCTGCTTCAATCGCAGCCCAGCCTTTGGTGCCATTGACGATGACGGGTAGCATGGGTTTATTGACTTGACCGAATTTTTCTACATCATCTGTATAAGCTTTAGCACGCCGCGAGCCTGGTGTATCATGGATACCATCATCTATAGCAATACGACGCATATCACGGATAGAATCGGCTGGACGAATATCTTTAGGACAAACTTTGATACACTTGCGACATTGTACGCATGACCATAAGCCTTGATCCATTGAAGCCTGAATACGCATACCGCGAAAACTATCACGTGGATCAATAGAAAAACGATAAGCTTTGGCGAAGCTTAAAGGTCCTGCATACGTTTTATCGACTTTAACGGCGGAACAAGTTGAGAAACAAGCCCCACATAAAATACAATCTGTGAGTTGACCAAATTGGGTCAATTCTTTTTGAGACATCAAGGATTCTTGTTCTAATGTCTTAGGAATACGTTCCTTATTTTTCATTAAATAAGGGTGCATTTTCGCCAGTTTTTCAATGACAGGGTCAATATCCACCACCAAATCTCGAAGAATTGGCAAATTCGACATTGGGGTGATTGTAACTGAGGCTTTACCAAAATCCTTGATTATCGGTAATAGTTGGGTACTACAAGCCAACACGGGATCGGCATTTACCCGTACTGTGCAAGACCCACAAATGGCGGAACGACAAAAGGCACGGAAGGTAAGCGAACTGTCCTGCTGATTTTTGATGAGACGCAAGGCTTCTAATACTGTCATACCCGTTTCGACTTCCACTTTGAAATTGTCAAAATAAGGTGTGCGATCTTTGTCTGGTGTAAAACGTTGAATACGAATATTGGCTAGTATTTTTTCTCGTGTGGGGATGATTTTTTCACTCATAATTAATAAGTCCGTTCTTCTGGTTGAAAGCGCGAAATGGTGACGGGTTTAAAGTCTAATATTGGACGATCATCACTACCTTTCGTTGCCATCGTATGTTTCAGCCAATTTTTATCATCGCGCTTTGGAAAATCTTCCCGATAATGTGCCCCTCTCGATTCTACACGTTCTAAAGCACCTTGACTAATGACTTCTGCGACATCCAACATATTCTCAAGTTCCAATGCAGCAACCAATTCTGTATTGAATATTTTGCTTTTATCTCTTACTTTCAAACGTTTGAAACGCACTTTGAGTTCTGCTAATCCAGCTACTGCTTGTTTTAAATCTGCAGCCACTCGATAAATTCCCGCCTTTTCTGCCATTAAATTTCCCATTTCTCTACGAATATCTGCAGTTCTTTCTTGACTCTCTCCATCCATTAGTTTTTGAATGCGAGCTTCAGCCGTTGCTAAGGGATTTGTTATCATAGGTTGAAAGTCATTTTGACGTGCATATTCCAAAGCATGGTTACCCGCTCGTCGACCAAAAACCAGAATATCTAAAAGAGAATTACCACCTAGCCGATTAGCCCCATGTACAGAAACACAACCCGATTCTCCAGCGGCATAAATACCTTCTATAGGACTCAAACCATTAATATCTGTGTGAATGCCACCCATCGAATAATGTGCAGTGGGTTTAATAGGAATAGGTTCTTCAATAGGATCAATGCCCTCAAAACCAATACAAAGTTGACGAATTTGTGGCAAGCGTTGTAAAATCCGCTCCATGCCCAAATGGGTTAAATCCAGGAAAACTTCTGCATCAGGACCACCTCTTCCCTCTCGTACTTCTGTTTCAATAGCACGCGAAATTAAATCACGGGGCGCAAGTTCCATTTTATCAGGAGCATAACGACTCATAAAACGTTCCCCTAAGGCGTTGAGCAAATAAGCCCCTTCACCTCGTGCGCCTTCACTCATTAAAATACCAGTCCGTCGCAATCCTGTAGGGTGAAATTGAACAAATTCCATATCTTTAAGAGGTAAACCTGCCCGATAGGCGAGTGCAGCACCATCACCGGTATTTCCATAAGCATTGGATGTCCGATTCCAATAAACACGTCCATAGCCACCTGTTGCTAAAATCACCGCTTTTGCTTGGATTGTATGAAGTTGACCTGTACGTGTATTTAACGCATTGACCCCAAGACAACGTTGCCCATTATGTATTAAAGAAAGTGTTACCCATTCATTAAAATAATTAACGCCATGGCGCAATCCCTGCTCATAAAGCGTATGTAACATAACATGCCCAATCTTATCTTCAGCATAACAAGCACGGGGTTTAGAAGCACCACCGAAAGGACGTTGAGCAATTTTACCTGCCTTGGTACGATCAAATGGACAGCCCCAATGTTCCATTTCTCGTATCACTTCAGGTGCTTCACGACACATTAGTTCAGCTGCTTCTTGATCAGCTAAATAATCTGATCCTTTTACAGTATCGAACCAATGTTGTTCCCAGGTATCAGTTGAATCTTTGTTAGCTAAAGCTGCATTAACGCCCCCCTGAGCAGCACTAGTATGAGAACGGGTGGGATAAACTTTAGTTAATACGGCTACCTGTAAATCTTCCTCTATCCGAGATTTTAAAGCAGCATATAAACCTGCTCCACCAGATCCAACAATAAGAACATCATAAGTTAGCATAGGCTAAGCTCCAATTTTTATAATTTTTTTGATAGAAAAAAACGAGGCGTATGGGAATGGGAAAAATCCCCCATAGAGGGGGGGGGAAGTGAGGGTTCTACCAACTTAAATCTGTTTGTATCTTCTCAATCTCTCCCCTGACTTTAAATAAATCAAAAGGATGTTTCCCTTCAGGTAAGGGTTTACCATTGTTAATTTGATCAGCCATTGTCATCACCAGTAAAGTTATCCGCGTTAAGAGATACTGTTTTACCATATTTTTGATCAATTCAAGATTTTCTATTTCTCCATGTTTTCGTTGTTGAAGACACTTTGCATCTACTAACTTATCAATGTAATCCTCTTGTATAGTCTCTGTTAATTCTTGCAAACGATTTTGAAGCGTTTCAGCATTGGGCTCTTCCATTAAATCCAAGCTTATTTTTCGAAGAACCGAATTTCCACCTAAAAATTGCAATAATTCGGAATTGATTTGATTTCTCACCTCAGAATTTTCATAAAACAGCGATTTTCCAGGTTTGATCAGGGAAAAAGTATCCTTATTTAATAATTCCAATAAAGTATGGCAAAGCACAATGGGTTTATCTCCCAAGCGTTTTTCTTGGCGAGCCTTAACCAACATAGCGACCATATCCAGATATTTTGTTTCAGCAGGGCGAAGAATATGGATGATGGTCAATTGTTCGATTTCATCTTCGCTAAATGTTTCATCAGGAGATTTATCTAAAATTGTTTTAACTTCCGAAATCGCTTGTTCCCATTCATCTTCAATACATTCAGTAGAATGTTTTTCTAATTTGTGTGGTAGGGGGAGTGTGCCTGTTGCCGCATTATCAGTACAATATTTTATTACTTCTTGTGTTAAATCTTCATCAAAGACAATCTTTGTATTTGTTTCATGATTAATAAAATCCCCATAATATCCCAAAACTAAACGACAAGTACGTGGATCAAAAACGCGCGGTTGATTTGTTTTTTGAGTTAAAACATTCCAAATCGCTTGTTTATTCACAATATCCATTACGGGTGTCACTAAACAAGGATATTTCAACTGTTCTTGGAGAACATCCATCGCTTTCAGAACATCATCAAGAATGATTTGCTTTTGTGTAGGTTCTAATTTATCAGCTTTAACTTTAAAATAAGGGGCAGCCAAATTTGTCATCATATCACTAACGAAAAATGGAATAGCGCCGCCTGCTATGCCAAGTGAGGCTAATTTGGCACGGTTTTGTTCATCTATTGACAAATCAATGCGACCAACACCCTTTTGATGTCCCTCATCTATGGCTTGCTCCAGTTGAGTCAATATTTCTGCATTGATAGGAACGAGACGCTCATTATCATCCATAGCCAAAGCTGTACGCACATTATGATGCGCTGTTCCATCTTGCAAACATCCTGCACTAACTTCAATACCATCAACACCTGCTTTTTCTATTGCTCTAAGTAGCACAATCGTTGATTTTGTTAAATCTGTAGAATGTAAATGAAGGTGTACTGCTAATCCCATTTTTTTTAAATCTTGAATCAAATTTACGGCTTTGACTGGTTCTAGAAGATCGCCTGCAAAACATTTAATGGCAATTGATCCCAATCCCACCATTTTTTCTTCACCATTTTTCAGAATTAGTGTTTTTCCACCATTATTTTTCCGTTCATCATTGGCAATAGCCATGAGTTTCTTAGCATATTTTACATAATACTGATTAGAAAAACGGGGGGAATAGGACATTCCTGCTTGAACAATAGCTAGATTTTGTAAAGGCATTTGAAATGTTTTTTTATCAACAAGCTTTTTTCGCCAATTAGCCAAACGTTCCTTTTTGGGAATCAGATTATGACGATAGGCTTCTCTGGTTTTATTAATCTTGATATTTGCTTTTTTAGCTATTATGTTATTTCGCACAACAGCCCGAATGGTTTCTTCTAAATTTCGTGGATCATTTAAAGCACAAAACACACGAAAGCAAGTTGCAGCACGTGGATTTGGATCACCAGTCATTTTTGTGGCATGTTTTATCACCATTTTTGCAACTGTGGCTCCTTTGTTTTCAAAAGAAAACATACTCGCACGTACAAGCCATTGTAAAGACATACTCTTATTGCTTTTTGTCTTTTTTTGCGGCGATTGAATAATCTCCCAAAGCATCTGTATATTTACGCCTTCTTTAAGAAGGCGCTGTTCTAATGACTCTTCACTACTTTTTATAATACGAGCAATCGCATTTTTATCCACTTTTAAACTTTTTAAAAGTTCTTGAAAAGAACTGATGCCTTTACCTGTTATGGAAATATGAGCATTTTGCAAAGCTTGTGTTAATGAGAGTTCTCTTTTCTGAACATCATCAACACATTGTTTCAAAAAATTAGCCCATTCAAAGGGTTGTAGGGGCGCATCATAACCATTTTTATCGACATGTTTTAAAGCAATTTGAAAACTTTGCCCTCCAAAGGCTTCGAGTATAGAAAATCCTGCTTCATAAGACAATTGAATAATCTTTTTAACGGGTTCTGCTTCAAAGCACCATAAACCACTTGATTGCATATTATCCCGATACCAATGCCCCACACTGATATAACGTGCTTTTTTAGCTTCTGCAAGCCATGCCTTAGCTTCTCCCAGCAAAGTCAATAGCATAAAAAATTTCTGTTTTTGTTCTTTCTCAATAACAACGTCATCAAAATGATAAAAATCTTGATATTCTTTAATATTTTCTAAAGTAACATTATCAATAGATTTAGGTTTTTTAAACTCTACGGTTTTTAGAATTTTTTTTGCATCTTTTTGATATTTAGAAATATTTGAACGTAGTGTAACTGCAAATCTTTTAATTCTTTCGCCACCCATGCTTGGATTGGCAAAAATTTCTCCAGTACGAGCCGTAATATCTATTAAAGTGTGTGCTGGTTTTGTCATTCCGATATGAACTCCTATGTGGGGAAATAATCTAGATGGATAACATTATATCTTTACAACATCAAAAAAATCAAGTCATTACTATTTATCTTTTATTATGATATATATAAATAACATATTTCTGGTAAGCATACATATAATTGTACAATTATGATATTATTAAAAAAATTCTTATTTAGGAGGTTATTTATATAATGAAAACAATATTACTCGCATTAAGCACATTCGCCTTAGGTGGCTTTTTAAGCTTACACTTTCTTACAGACTACGTCGATAGCGGAGTTACACCGCAACAAATGACAGATGCGCTTTATACACAAAAAATCATCAATCGCATAAGTAATGAAAAACACATCCTCAAAACCCATGAAAATTGGTATACCGAGAAAAACCTACTCACAGAAGAAGCGGAAAACAAACAAGATCGAATTAAGTATGCCTTATTATCTTTGTGGACTATCAACAAAGAGAACAAAAAACATAATCAGATAGAAAAGGACGGTTTACAGGCTGTTGTGAATAATCCTGATAAACCGTATTACAAATTTGAGCAACAGGGTGAAATACATTATTTTTATGCATTTTATCCAGAAAAGGCCATTTCCCCTATTTGTGTGAGCTGTCATAATGAACACAAAAATAGCCCTAAAACAGATTTAAAATTAAATGATGTGATGGGTGCTGCTGTTATTCGGATTCAGTTAGATCTAATTCAACTCAAAATGGACAATATTAGTGATCACATTCAAGGCAAAATAGGTGGTCTTAGAGGTTAGGGATAATTATGACAAAAATTGCTTGCCCAGATTGTGGTATTGAAAATATTGCATCTGCCGATATGCAGGAAATTTCGTGTGAATGTGGCGCTCAAATACCAAGACTTGGGCTTATTCCCCAATTTCAATCTGTTTGTAAAGCAATAAAATTATTAAGTGAATTTCCAAAATTTTCCAAGCAACACAGTTTGTCAGGTGAAATTTATTACACTTTAGAAACTTCTAACACTGCTTTACAAATTTGGCAAGTAGAAAATTTTGATATAGACGCGCAAAGGGAGAGATTAAATAATCAAATATTAGTACCAACACAAATTATTATGCCAAATGAGATAGGCGATAATTATTATTTATTGGTTTATCAAACGGTACATGGAAAAAATATTGAACAGGTGCAGCCGCTTGCGCTTGCTAACGCACTATTTGAACTCATTGAACATATACATGATAGAGGTTTTTGTGTACCAAGTTTAACACCAGCAGACTTGGATATGAGAGAAGATGGAAAAGTTCGCTTATTACATGGACATAAAATTTGTTGTCAAAATACCAAATTTACCAGTCGTTTTTACCCTGCCTTCACCGCACCTGAATTAAATTATCACTCTATTGTAAAACAAGTATCCGATATTTTTACAATAGCCAAAATCTGGTATTGGATTATTTCAAAAAAACAAGTGATTTTAGATGATTTCCCTTGCCCCAGAATCTGGCATCCTGATATGCCTGTTGGTTTATGGGGTGTTTTACGGGCTTGTTTGCAAAATCAAGTTAATTATCGCCCTACAGCCTCTGATGTACTTATATTATTAAATCAAGAGTATGAACCTGTAGAACTTTTTTTAGGTATGCATACTGATGTTGGGCGTAAAGCAGATCATAATCAAGAAGATGCTTGTGCTTATAATGAGCATATTGCGGTGGTTTCAGATGGAATTTCTCAAAGTGATTGGGGAGAAAAAGCATCAAAGATTGTTGTAAAAAATTTGATACAAGGTGGTTTATTACAAGAGCAGATTAATAAAGCAAATGCGGCTATTGGACAAGCTATTTTAGAAGATCAAAACAAATCTCATAAGGCAAAGCAATTTTTGGATCCTATGAGTGCTACTGTGGTGGCGGCTTCATTTTCAGCAGAATGTGTAACTTGTGTCTCTTTGGGAGATTCAAGAGCTTATTTGCTGTCAGCTGGAAATTATTTGGAGAGATTGACAGAAGATCAAAATGGTTCGTGGGAAGCTATCATCAATGGTGAACATTCTGCAAAAGTAGCGAATGATAAACACCTCACACCTTGGGTAGGCAGATTTCACCCATC
>DAOVTJ010000026.1 GCA_030633165.1 Thiomargarita sp.
ATATTATTGGATGTGTCCATTGCCTTCAAAAACAATTGTAGATGTGACGACATTATCTAAAAAATGGCGATCATGGCTGACAAGTAACAATGTACCTGGGTAATTGGATAAAAAATCTTCTAGTAATTCTAAAGATTCAACATCTAAATCATTAGTGGGTTCATCTAATATGAGCACATTAGTGGGTTGGGTAAATAAACGTGCTAATAATAGGCGATTACGTTCTCCACCTGAAAGGGATTTGACAGGAGAACGCGCACGTTCTGGGGCAAAGAGAAAATCACGCAAATAGGACATAACATGTTTTTGTTGTCCATTGATGGTGACCATATCCTGCCCTTGGGCAACCGCATTGACCACTGTTTCATTGGGATCAAGTTGATCGCGAAGTTGGTCAAAATAGCTAATGTTGAGTTTTGTGCCATGTTTGACAGTACCACTATCAGGTGCCAGTTCGTCCAATAATAGTTTGAGCAAGGTAGTTTTACCAGCACCGTTGGATCCAATTAAGCCTATTCGATCACCGCGCATGATCACGGTGGAAAAGTCACGTATAATAGGCGTGTTTTGATAAGTTTTACTGATATTTTCTGCTTCAATCACGATACGTCCTGATAGTTCACCTTTATCAAGATTTAAATTAATTTTGCCAATTTTTTCGCGGCGTTGGGATCGTTCTTGACGTAATTTTTTTAATGCGCGAACTCTTCCCTCATTGCGAGTACGACGGGCTTTGATACCTTGACGTATCCAAACTTCCTCTTCAGCTAAATGTTTATCAAATTTAGCTGCCAGGGTGGCTTCAGCGGCTAAATTGGCTTCCTTTTGGCGAAGATATGTGGCGTAATCACCGGGATAACTGGTTATTTTTCCACGATCGAGTTCAATAATTCGGGTGGCAATACGTTGCATGAAACGACGATCATGGCTAATAAATAATAGACTGCCTTTAAAGTCTAATAACATTT
Source organism: Thiomargarita sp. (assembly GCA_030633165.1). Classification (GTDB taxonomy): domain Bacteria; phylum Pseudomonadota; class Gammaproteobacteria; order Beggiatoales; family Beggiatoaceae; genus DAOVZS01. Next base: position 969 of record DAOVTJ010000026.1, read on the forward strand.
CTTCTAGCCAATTTATGGCATCAATATCCAAATGATTTGTTGGTTCATCTAATAATAATACATCGGGTTCTGTTACTAATACTTGTGCTAATGCGACACGTCGTCGCCATCCACCTGACATGCTACCAAGTGTTTGTTCAGGCGGTAATTTTAATTTTGATAAAATTGTGTTTACGCGTTGCTCAAAATGCCAACCATCTTGGGCTTCAAGGCGAATTTGCACATTTTCTATTTGTGGTAATAGATGATCATCCATACGTTGTACAAGTTCGTGATATTCTTCCAGTAATTTTCCCACTGTGCCTAAACTTTTGGCGACGGCTTGAAACACCGTATTATCGGCATCAAATTCTGGTTCTTGGGCTAATCTGGCAAGCTTGCAGCCTGATTGGTATTCTACTTTACCTTGATCTGGACTTATTTCATTATTTATAATTTTGATTAGGGTCGATTTTCCTTCACCATTACGCCCTATTAAACAAACACGTTCATTGCTGTCTATGCGTAAAGCTATCTTGTCTAAGAGTGCCACGTGTCCAAAAGCCATACTAATCTTATCTAAATTTATGAGAGACATTTATTAATTATTATCAGTTAATGAGTTAAAAAGTCTAGCAATTCTGCTTTGTATCATGTAAAATAGTTTTCTCATTATAAACGATTATCATTTCTGGAGATAGTTTATGAGTTTGTTTAATAAAATGCCTGTCAAGAAGGTTAATAGGCAAGAATCAGAAAGTATGACATTTGGAAATCAGCAAAATTCTGAAAGTATTACATTTGGAAATCAAGATGTACCAGTTTCACGGTCAAGTGATGATGTTAATAAGTTAATTCGCAACACTTATACTTTGTTATCAATGACTTTGTTGCTTTCGGCTATCACCGCTGGCATCGCAATGAAGACTAACATGCCACATTTGGGATTTGTGGTAACCCTTGTAGGTACTTTCGGGTTGTTTTTCTTAACTTATTGGTTACGGAACAGTGTTTGGGGCATCCTTGCAGTATTTGCTTTGACAGGATTTATGGGTTTGACATTGGGGCCAACTCTCAATGCTTATGTAAATGCCTTTTCTAATGGGCATCAATTAATTATGATGTCTTTTGGATCAACAGCAGCAATATTTTTAGGATTATCAGGCTATGCTTTGACTACTCGTAAAGATTTTAGCTTCATGGGTGCTTTTTTGTTTGCAGGCTTGATTGTTGCTATTTTAGCAAGTCTCGGGGCTTGGCTTTTTAATATTCCTGGTTTAGCGCTTGCTGTGTCAGCTGTGATGGTTTTATTGATGGCAGGTTATATTCTCTATGATACCAGTAATATGGTACATGGTCAGGAAACGAATTACATTATGGCTACGGTGACTTTATATATAGATATTTATCTATTATTTGTCCACTTACTTCAATTGTTTGGTTTTTTCATGGGCGAAGATTAAGCAAAATAAGCCTGGAGGGATAAATCTCCAGGCTAGGATTATTTATGACAAAAACCACCTCAATTATTTGCGTTCTATTTAGTACGCTTGCTTTTTTTATTGGTTACCAATTACATCCCAAAAATCAGTCGACATCTGAAACGGTGAGCACTACAAAAACTTTCCACTGGAAAATGGTGACCACATGGCCTCCCAATTTTCCTATTTATCAGACTGGTGTGGAGGATTTTGCAAAAGATATTGAACTTATGAGTGTGGGACGTCTCAAAATAAAAGTGTTTGCTGGTGGGGAATTAGTGCCACCTTTGCAAACTTTTGATGCGGTTTCTCAAGGTGCAGTACAAATGGGACATGGTGCGGCTTATTATTGGGCGGGTAAGGTGCCAGCTGCTCAATTTATGAGTACTGTGCCGTTTGGTATGACGGCTAAAGGCATGAATGCTTGGCTTTATAATGGCGGTGGATTAGAATTATGGCGCGAACTTTATAAACCTTTTAATCTTATCCCTTTTCCAGCAGGAAATTCAGGCGTACAAATGGGCGGGTGGTTTAATAGAAAAATTAACACTGTTGATGATTTAAAAGGTTTGAAAATGCGTATGCCTGGTTTGGGTAGTAAAGTGTTGGCTAAGGCAGGGGGGACACCGATATTATTAGCTGGGGGGGAAGTTTATACTGCTTTAGAACGGGGAACAATTGATGCGACTGAATGGTCTGGTCCTTTTCTTGATCAACGTTTAGGATTGTATCGAGCTGCTAAATATTATTATTATCCAGGCTGGCATGAACCAGGGACGACTTTAGAATTCATTATCAATAGTCATGCGTGGGCTGAATTACCAAAGGATTTGCAAAAGATTGTTGAAATCAGGATACATTCTCTAAATCACCAGATACAGCATACTCTTGCTGCTTTGAATATTAAAGCTTTACAAGAACTCAAAGAAAAATATCATGTTAAGGTGTTAGAATTTCCACCTGATGTTCTTAAAAAACTAAAATCTTTAACTTCTGAGGTTTTGGAGGAAAATGCGGCTGAAAATATGTCTTTTAAGAAGGTGTATGAGGCTTATAAAAAGTTTCAAATAGATAATGCGGTATGGAATGCTATTTCTAATGATGCGTATAGTAGAGCATTACAAGAGTAACAATCAGACTTGTCAAATTTTGACAAGTCTTTAAACACCTAAAAAAATTTATGATAGACACAAAAGCGAAGATTCTTGTTGTAGATGATTCACGTACTCAGTTAAGTGTATTAACAAAAATACTAATTCAACAGGGATATGAAGTACATGGTGTTCTTAATGGAAAGCTGGCTTTAGACTTGCTCCAATCAGAGCTACCTGATTTAATTTTTTTAGATATTCAAATGCCAAAAATGAATGGCTATGAAGTTTGTGAAAAATTAAAGGAGAATGACAAAACATGCGAAATTCCTATTATATTTATCAGTGCGTTAAATGAAATATTTGATAAAGTAAAGGCTTTTTCTTTGGGAGGGGTGGATTATATTACTAAACCTTTTCAAGCGGAAGAAGTAGTTGCACGTGTAAAAACACATTTAAAAGTACATCAGTTACAACAACAAATGTTCGTGCAAAATGTAGAATTACAAGATACCTTAGAAAAACTTAAAGCCACTCAACAAGAATTGGTACAAACAGAAAAAATTGCCGCGTTAGGAAAATTAGTCGCTGGAGTTGCTCATGAAATAAATACGCCACTTGGAGCAATTCATTCGGCTATGACTAATATCAATAGTTTCTTAAAAAACACTCTTTTAGAGTTACCAGATTTTTTTCGTTTTTTGTCTGAAAAACAACAAGGTATTTTTTTACTTTTATTACAAAGAGCATTCGCAAAAAAACATGCACATTCTACTAAAGAAAGACGAAAGGTAAAACGTCAACTCATTCGTCAATTAGAAGAAGAAAAAATTAATGGCGCTGACTTTATCGCTGATACTTTGGTGGATATGGGCATTTATGACAATCTTGAACCTTTTTTATCCTTATTACAAGACGAAAATTGCGAATGTGTTTTAGATGTTGCTTATAAATTATCTAATTTACAAATTAGTTCACAAACCATTGATATTGCGGTCCAACGGGCATCTAAAGTTGTCTTTGCTTTGAAAAATTTTGCGCGTTATGATTCTCTTGGAGAAAAAGTCAAAACGGACATCACAGAAAATATTGAAACGGTATTAACGCTTTATCAGAATCAACTGTCTCCTAACATTGAAGTGATAAAATATTATGCGCCTTTACCACTTATTTTGTGTTATGCCGATGAACTTAATCAAGTCTGGATGAATTTGATTCATAATGCCTTACAAGCGATGAATTACAAAGGAATTTTAACAATTAATGTCTGTCAGCAAGATAATCAGCTGCTTATTGCGATCACCGATACTGGAGAGGGTATTGCTGAGGAGATTAAGGATAAAATTTTTGCCCCATTTTTTACGACTAAACGGGCGGGGCAAGGCAGCGGTTTGGGATTAGATATTGTTAAAAAAATTATTAATAAGCATGAAGGTAAGATTTCTGTAGAAAGTCAACCTGGTAAGACGACATTTACTGTATTTTTGCCTATTTTTATTGACTCATAAAAATATTATTCATGCAAATAACTTAATCCTTGTAGTACAATATCGGTAAATCCAACAATACCAATGACATCATCATTTTCTATCACTAGCGCACGATAGACATTAAAACGACCCAGTAAACGAGCACAATAGCGAATATCCATTTGTGGGGATACTGTTAGTGCAGGTTTAGTCATAATTTCATAAATATTCACCCGTTCTGGAGATCGATCTTTAGCAAGAACATGGCGGGCAATGTCTGATAGGAACACTATTCCAAATTCATCATCAGCATGTCGTTTATTGACAAGTAAGGCTCGAACTTCGGCATGCTTCATATTACGAAGTGCATCAGCAACAGTCATGATACCATCAATTCTGTCAAATTCCGTTTTCATCACATCTCGTACGCGTACCAATTTGATCTGAATCATAGTTTTTTCTCCACCATCGCAGTTAATTTTCTGACCTGATGGGAAATACCAACGGCATCTTCGACATCAATTTGAAGGGCAATACCTGCACCATTTTTTTCTTCAAAAGCGGCAACTTCAGCAATTTTTTCTAAAATTTCCCTAGATAAATGTTCTTCCACTAAAAGTAATAAGACATCGCGTTGTGTTTCTAAGTGTAAGCCAAAAAATGTTTTTGGAATTTCTAAGCCTTCTCCCCGTGCATGGTTGATAACAGTTGCACCTGTTGCGCCTGCTTGACGTGCTGCTTCAAGTACTTTGTCCGTTTTATTTTCAGCTACAAAAGCGATAATTAATTTAAAATGCACAGTTCTATGTCCTCATACGTAACCAATGGTTTAATTGAGCGTATCCCATTACACTCATTATAGGAAAAAGACTGGCAAAGGCAATTAAGCCAAAGCCATCTATTAATGGGGTGCGCCCTGGAATTGTTCCTGCTAAGCCTAAGCCAAGGGCAGCGACTAAGGGGACGGTGACTGTGGATGTGGTCACTCCACCAGAATCATAAGCTAAGGGGATACTCATGCGTGGAGCATAAAAGGTTTGTATGATAACGATCATATAGCCCGTAATAATATAGTAATGCAACGGGGTACCTGTCACAATGCGAAAAGTACCTAAGGCAATGCCAAGAGCAACCCCAATAGCGACAGCTATCCGTAAACCCCAAATTGTGATCGTGCCTCCAGAAACCTGATTCGCTTTAATGGCTACAGCAAGAAGCGACGGTTCTGCAAGGGTTGTTGCAAATCCAATGGCGGCTCCGAAAATATAAACCCATTTATAGTCTGTCCAGTGTAATATTTCACCTATTTCTTTAGAACTTAAAGCGAGATCAATCAATTGTTGCGCCATAATTTCCCCTAAAGGAAATAGGGCTTGTTTTAATCCAAGGAGAAAGAGTGCTAAACCTAAGATGACACAAAGTAATCCTAATAATACATTTTTTAGATGTGGAATAGGACGCTGTATCACAAAAAATTGGAAACCAAAAATAATCGCCACAATAGGGAGTATATCCCGTATGGTTTCTAAGAGAATGCTAAAAAAGCTGATCATTATTGTACCAATATGCCGTAAACCATCACAAAAATTATTGGCATGAGTGAGGCTAAGGCAATTAAGCCAAAACCATCAATCATGGGATTACGTCCCTTAATACTCGATGCTAGCCCGACACCAAGGGCGGTTACAAGGGGAACCGTAATCGTTGATGTTGTGACACCGCCAGAATCATAAGCAATGCCAATAATCCATTCTGGTGCAAAAGTTGTCATAATAACAACGCCAATATACCCACTGATAATTAAATATTGTAGAGGCCATCCTTTAATAATACGCATAACACCGATAATAATGGCAAATCCTACTGATAATGCGACTGTTAGGCGTAAACCAGTGGCGTACAAATGTTTTGCTTCTTCAGTTGTTGCAATAATACCGCCGTTGGCTGCCACATTAGCGGCTTCATCCGCGACTGCAATTAGGGCGGGCTCTGCGACTGTTGTTCCAAATCCCAAAGAAAATGCAAAAACTAATAACCACCATACATTACCTTTACGAGCAAAGGCATAAGCCATATTTTCTCCTAAAGGAAATAATGCGATTTCTAATCCATACACAAATAGGCTTAACCCTAGCATCACTAAAAAAATACCGCCTAATAAACTAGCTAAATTAGGGAGGGGCTGCTGTAATATAAGGACTTGGAAAAATCCAATAACCACGATGATTGGTGTGAGATCGCGGGCACTGTTAAGTAATGATAACCATAATTGTTTCACAATTTTTTTTAATTCACCTTAATGGCATTGATAGAGCATCGCCCGCTTTTTGTTTTACAATACTTGTGTAATGTGTTTATAAATATCCAAATAATCTTGACCCGAATGATGCCATGAATAATTGTATTGCATACCCTGAATAATCAGTTTGCGAAAGTGTTCTGGATAATTGACCCATAAGCCAAGAGCACGCTGCATCGCGGATTCAATACCTATATAATCAGCTTCATGAAAAATATAACCATTACGGGCATTAAATGGTTTATCCGAGAAATCACGGTCAAATATCGTATCTGCCAAACCTCCAATACCGCGCACAATGGGAACAGTACCATATCGTAAGGCAATCATTTGTGCCATACCACAGGGTTCATACATGCTGGGCGTGATAATCATGTCTGCCCCTGCATAAATCAGGTGGGCTAATTTTTCGTTAAAGCCAATTTCTAAATGACAGTCTTCATTATCATTTAGTTCATGTTTGAGGTGCAGAAATTCATCATTAGTATTAGAAGCCAAAAGGACAAATTGTGCACCATTATGTAAGGCATAGAACACCGCATGCCGAATCAGATGAACCCCTTTTTGGTCATCTAAACGTCCGACATAAGCAATGATTGGTTTAAAGTCCTTGCGTAATAATAAGCGTTCACGTAAAACGTCTTTATTGGCATATTTATTTTCTAAAGTTTCAATATTGTAGTGATGAGGAATAAGTGTATCTATTTCTGGATTCCATATCTCATAATCTAAACCATTGAGAATGCCAGAAAATTTATCATGATGGATATGTAAAGTATCTCCCAATCCATGTCCGAGTTCCGTGTGACGGACTTCCCATGCATGTTTTGGAGATACTGTGGTGACAAAATTTGAATAAACAATACCCCCTTTCACCAAATTCAAGACATTTGGGTGAACATTATCTCCAAGACGATCAGAGTGGTGAAAATATTCAAAACGATCTAAGTGTGTTGCAGATAGAATATCTGTCCCTGTTATACCTTGATATCTGAAATTATGAATGGTATAACAAATGCGGCTAGACATTGTATTATACATTTCATAGCGTAAGACAGGGAGTAGCCCAGTTTGCCAATCATGGCAATGAATAATATCTGGCTGTTTATTAGCTTGAAGCAGAAACTCCAAGGATGCTTTACTAAAAAACGCAAATCGCATCGCATCATCCGTGCAACCATAATAACGTTTTCTATTAAAAAAATTATCATCAGAATGAGGATCAATAAAGAAACATTTTCGCCCATGTACAAAACCAAACCAAACAGTGGAATGGATAATTCTCTTATCCCAAGGTACCCATAAGTCTTGATAAGCAATTTCCAGTTCCCATATTTGGTCATAACACATGCAATCGTATTTCGGTAAAATAATATCGACCAAATTTCCCTGTTTTTCCAATTCTCGACTGAGTCCATAAATAACATCAGCTAAACTGCCTACTTTGGACACAGGAGCGCATTCTGAAGCAATCATTACGATATACATTTTTTTATCCTTTTTCAGTTTCCAGTATACGCATAGACAAATCTACAGCTTGCACATCTTTCGTCACCGCACCGACAGAGATAAAATTAACCCCTGTTTCAGCAATCGCACGTATACTTTCCAAAGTAACACCGCCTGATGCTTCTAATTCCACTTGATTTTGTACAAGGGTTACTGCATCATGCAATTGAGGCAAAGTGAAATTATCTAATAATAAACGATCTGCGCCTGCTCTTAAAGCTTCTTGAATTTGTTCAATGCTCTCTATTTCAACTTCTACAGGTAAAAGTGCAGCATAATTTCGTGCGGTTGCAACTGCTTGAGTGATCGAACCAGCAGCTAAGATATGATTTTCCTTAATTAAAAAGGCATCATATAAACCCATACGGTGATTAGTGCCGCCACCACAGCGCACGGCGTATTTTTGAGCTTGGCGTAAACCTGGTATTGTTTTGCGCGTATCTAAAATTTTGGCTTTTGTACCATGAACTGCTTTGACATAATTTTGCACTTTACTTGCGGTGCCAGATAATAATTGTAAAAAATTTAAAGCAGTACGTTCACCTGTGAGTAAAATACGAGCATGTCCTGTCAGTTCACACAATAATTGTTCAGGGTTAATGGTTTCACCCTCTAAAGCATGCCAAGTGATTTGCACTTGATTATCAAGTTGTTTAAAAACCTCTTCAAACCAAGCGGTACCACACAAAATTGCTTTTTCACGGCTGATGACTTGTGCCTTAGCCAGCGTATCATCAGCAATTAATTGAGCGGTGATATCACCGCTGCCGATATCTTCGGCTAAAGCACATTGTACATTTTCTACAAAATCAGTGGGGAATGATTGTTGTTTCATCTATAATTTAGGATATTGACGTAAAATAAGCGTATTACCCCGTTGGGTAAATTCTAAATGTTTGAGAAAACTCATACCAAGCAAAATTTCATCACTATTATTGTGTGGATTAAGGCTGGCACGTACATTATGTAATTCAATATTTCCTAAAGCAATTTTATCAAGTGTAGTGCTATAAGTGGTGATAGTACCATTAGCTGTATTGGCAATCATGGACCGTCCCTGTGGCAAATTGAGGCGATGGTTCAAATGTGCAGGAATGGACACTATTGTAGCCCCAGTATCTAAAAAAAAAACAACAGGTTGACCATTAATTGTACCGTTTGCAACATAATGTCCCTTGCGATTACGTTGCAATACTACTTCACGTATACCATCTTTGTAGTCTTGAGTCCTTAAATCTTGATTAGGATTATGTTGATTTTCAAGAAAACCATTGAAAAATAAAGTTAGCAAACCAAGTGCTAATATCCAAGCGACAAAAATCATGCCTTTGCCGAGGCCTTTCGAAGATTCGTTCATTTCAAATTTTGTCAGTTTATGAATTTAAAGGCAACTCGGATGTTTTTTTCTCGCATTTTGCAAAAAAAATTGCATAGTGCGATTGTTATTTGCAATAATACGAATGCAAATATTTTAAAAACGTATATGAAAACAATAAGTTAATGTTTTGGTATACATCATGCATGATGATTCAGTATTAAAAATTTGGAGAAGCAAAACATGCAAACTGTTATTTACAAAATTCCAACTGCTCTATTATTTCAAACATTGAATGCCAACAGGCAAGCAAAGGGCAAAGCAAGAATTGACGAATCTTTGCTCACCTTCAAATTGGGAACTTTATTATCTTTTAAGACTGATGACTATATTAATTTCAAAGATGAGTTTATTAACTTGGAAGAGAATCTATTAACAACCTTACAAGATATTATTATCTACTACTTTGAAGTAGATATAAGCACTCAACTTCGCGCTTTCGCCATAACACCAGAATGTGTGACAGTTGATGCAAAATCACCAAAGAAAAAAAAAGCTCTAAAATTTTTCTCATGATGAGAAACTAAATTTTTATAGGTTTCTCATCATAATAACATTCTAAAAATGATCTTGAAAACCTGGAATACTATCTTCTAAAAATGTTTCTGCTTTTTTGCCCATATTGCCTAAGCCTTTGAGTTGAAATTGCAGAAAGAAAGCATTTAAATATCCATTACCATCAACACTATTTAAGTAACGTCGTGCAATTCCACGAACAGCCCAACAACAACTGTTATATTCCAAACCACCGAATATTTCTAATGTTTTTTGTTCTGGTAATGAAAAATTCCAACGTCCCAACATATTCCAATGCGAACCTAATAACCAGTGAAAAGACATATCTGTTTGTTCTATTAAATCATCACGTAAGCGGTAAGATAAATTCAAAATTCGTTTTGAATTAGGCTGATAACGCATACGAAAGACTGTTTCTTCAGTCTTGTTTGTGTGTGAATTCCATTGGAGAGATGATGTTGCTTGCCAAGATTTTGCGAATCGTGCGGATAATTCCATAATTATATTAGAAGAATCGTTAATTTCCAATGCTTCATCTGGTAAAGTAACTTGTTTATCTCGAAAATAATAACTTTGTCCAATACGAGCGCGTAAATGCTCTCTCCCTGTCTTGCTTCCTAGTAAACGAGAAGTCAAAGCGATAGTCACTTGATGCCCATCATCAATCCGATCTATGCCATTAAAATCATCTTCACGAAAAAGTTGAGAAAATGATGATTCTGAACGTTCTGTATCAAAAATTGGAATATTAGATTGATCTTCATACGGGGTATAACGATAAAATAAACGTGGTTCTAAAGTTTGTACTAATTCGGTATTTAATAAATTCAGATCACGTTCAAAAAATAAGCCACTGTCAGTACTGAAACGATACATAAAACGGTTATGCGTTATACTTTCTCCCTCTTCCTCTAAATGATAATGAGTTGTCAATAGTGACAATTTTGGTATTATAAAGCTAGCCCGCGTGCGCCAAGGAAAACTGACTGTCGAGTGAAGATTAACACGATTACCACTGGGACCCTCAATTACATTGACATTACGCTCAAAATGCACAAATTCACTGTCTAGTGAAAAATTCAATTGGCGATTTTTTTGCGGTAAAGTGGTTTGCAATACTAATTGTGGTAGGCGTTGATAAGGATTGGCGGCTGGGTTTTGAGCTAATGTTTGAAAAGCTTGTATACGTCCTCGTCCTTTCCAACCATTACCCAAATAAGATACATCCAAACGTCGTTCTAAATGCGTGATACTCGACATGCTGAGATTGTTGCCCAATTCTTCAAAATATCGTTCATCAGAGACATAATTGAAATCAATATCAGTAGCCCAATGCTTTGTAATTTGACCACTATGTTTAAAAGCTAAAGAGGTACGGCTTTCTCTTCTGGAATTATCATAAGGTATATATTCTAAATCCAAATTACCGCCACTAGTTTTGGTTAAATAACGGAATTCGCTTTTCAATAATACACCACGTCGTGTCATAATACGGGGTGTGAAGACGAGATCATAATGAGGAGCTAGATTAAAATAATAAGGAATGATAATTTCTGTTCCTGTTTCATCAGAAAGACCAAAATTTGGGGCTAAAAAACCTGATTGACGTTTATCAGTGATAGGAAAGGATAAATATGGAAAATAAAACACGGGTATATTTAAAAATCGTATCGTGACATGTTTAGCTGTTCCCCTTGAGGTGGTATCATTTAGTGTTATATTACTCGCATTTAAACGCCAAACTTCTTGATCAGGCGCACAAGTGGTATAACTTGTTTCTTCTAAATTAATGATATCTTTAGATTCTCTTATAATTTTTTTAGCATGTCCCCGTGCACGTCGGTTTAATAACCAATAATCGGCATTTGTCATTTCACCTTTATTATTTGGGCGCAAATGCAGTTTATGACCACTGATAACAAAATCTTTATCCCATAAGATAAAATCGCGTTCAGTATCAACAAGATCTTGATTACGGTCATAAACAATGACCGATGTACTCAAGATTTGATCAGCTCGTTGCATTAATACATTACCACTAAAACTAGATTTCCCAAGTTTTTCTTGAACAAAAGCTTTGTCAGCAAATAATTGGATCTTGTCTCCCTCTGGGGGAGGTAATTCAGGACGCTGTGGCGCAATTTGGGTAAAAGGCTTACATAAGCGAAACTCATCATTCGCATAGGCGCTCAGACTTAAAAGTAATAGTATAATAGTGTGATAACGCATATCAATTATTAAAAGGAAATTTAAACATGTCTACCCCTTTATTTGAATCTCAATTACAGCTCTCATTGAGACAACGAGGCAAAGTTCGTGACATTTATACAGTTGATGATCAGCACCTACTGATTGTTGCTACAGATCGATTATCCGCTTTTGATGTTGTTTTACCCACACCAATTCCAAACAAAGGCGCAATATTGACTAGCTTATCAAATTTTTGGTTTAAATTTACCAATTCTTTGATAAGTAATCATCTTTCTGACATGAGTTTAAGAAATGTGTTATCTGATAACACAGAATATCAAAAAATGCAAGACCGGGCGATTATTGTTAAGAAATTCAAACCCTTACCCATTGAAGCGATCGTACGAGGGTACTTAGCAGGTTCAGGATGGAAAGATTACAAAAATAGCGGTGCCATTTGTGACATTACTTTACCACAAGGTTTACAACTTGCGGATAAATTACCTGTGCCCATTTATACGCCTTCTAGCAAAGCCCAAGTCGGTGAACATGATGAAAATATTGATTTTGCTGAGACTTCAGCCTTAATTGGTAGGCGTTTAGCAGAACAGGTACGTGATATCAGTCTTGAAATTTATACACGTGCTCGTGATTATGCCGCAGCACGTGGTATCATTATTGCGGATACAAAATTTGAATTTGGCACAGATATGAACGGACAATTAGTCTTGATTGATGAGGTTTTGACCCCAGATTCTTCACGTTTTTGGCCTGTTGAACACTATCAAGTGGGCAGTAGCCCTCCCAGTTTTGATAAACAATTTGTACGTGATTATTTAGAATCCTTGAATTGGGATAAAAATCCGCCTGGTCCAGTATTACCTTCAGAAATTATTGAGAAAACGGCAGCTAAATATAGAGAAGCACAAGAACGGTTGACTGTCTGATTATTGTATTTTTAATAATGATTGTGTATGCTGAAAAAAATAGTTCTTATTGTCTCATAACTGATGAATAAAAATGGTCAGTATCACAAATTTCATTCCAAAATCTAGTAGTGGCGATACTTTAGATATTACACTTTGGGTCAAGAGTATTAGTAAAAATCGCTCAAAAGCTGAACAGGACGCGATTATTAAGGCTTGTACTTGGGCTGAGAAAGTACATCAATCTAAAACACATCTTTCTGGTGAACCTTATCTCACTCATCTTATCAGCGTTGCCAATATATTGGTAAAACTGGGAATGGAGACGGATGTTTTAATCGCAGCCATTTTGCATGATATTCCCTTTGATAAGCAAATTAATAATATTGAAAAACATTTTGGCAGCAAAGTGGTAAATCTGCTTAAAGGTGTTGCTAAGATGAAATTTATTGAGGAAATCAATGACAATAAACATAAGACGAATAATAGCCAACTCCAAATTGAAAGATTACGTAAAATGTTATTGGCAATGGCTGAAGATGTGCGGGTAGTCCTGATAAAATTAGCAGAACGTTTGGATAATATGCGTGTTTTGAATTATCTATCTGAAGATAAACAGCGGTGTATTGCACGTGAAACTTTGGATTTATTTGCTCCCCTTGCTAACCGTCTTGGTATTTGGCAAATTAAATGGGAACTTGAAGATTTATCATTACGTTATTTAGAACCCAAAACGTATAAAAAACTGGCACGACTTTTAGATGAGCGACGTATTGATAGGGAAAATTATATTCAGCATGTGGTAACAGATTTATCAGATGCACTCTTTAAGGCGGGTATTAAGGCGGAAGTTTCAGGACGTCCCAAACATATTTATAGCATTTGGCGAAAAATGCAGAAAAAAGAGTGTGATTTTAATGATATTTTTGATGTTAGGGCTGTTCGAGTATTGGTTAATACGGTGCCTGAATGTTATACCACACTTGGTATTGTTCATAATGAATGGCAACCCATTTCTAAGGAATTTGATGATTATATTGCTAAACCGAAAAATAATAATTATCAATCCTTGCATACGGCAGTGATTGGTCCTGATCAGAAATTCTTTGAAGTTCAAATTCGTACTCAAGGCATGCATCATGATTCAGAACTTGGTGTGGCATCACATTGGCGTTATAAGGAAGCTGGCAGTCAACATGATAAAAGCTTTGAAGCCAAAATAGCTTGGCTGCGAGAAATGTTGCAATGGAAAAAAGAAGACGGTGATTTTATTGACCGTTTCAAGTCAGAAATTTTTGAAGAACGTGTTTATGTGCTGTCACCGCACGGTGAAGTGATTGATTTACCCCAAGGTGCAACACCGCTGGATTTTGCTTATTACATTCATACTCAGTTAGGGCATTGTTGTCGAGGCGCCAAAATAAATAATCGTATTATGCCGCTAACATACACCCTTAAAAGTGGTGATATGGTTGATATTTTACGGTCCAAGGTAGAAAAACCATCTCGTGATTGGCTAAATCAATATAGAGGCTATTTGAAAACGTCACGGGCAAGGGCTAAGCTTAGGCAATGGTTCAAAAAACAGGATATTCAACAACATGTCAATGATGGACGTGCTGTATTAGAACGTCTTTTTCGACATCTTAATCTCAAAGAATGCCATGAAACCTTAGCAAAAAGTCTGCATTTTCAATCAGTGGAAGAATTTCTAAGCTCTGTCGGGCGGGGTGACACCACAACAAATCAGATCGCTAATTACTTCAAAAGAAATGTTGTTCAGAAAAAACAAAAAGTTCTTCCCATTATTGCTGATAAATCTCGCAAAACAGGCAGTATTCATATAAAAGGCGTCAGTGGCTTATTAACTCAAACAGCTGGATGTTGTCAACCTGTTTTTCAGGATCTAATTGTAGGTTACATTAGTAAAGATCGGGGAGTGATAGTGCATCGTCGCGACTGTTCTAATGTTTTACGTTGGCAAAATGAGGGAAATGAGCGATTGATTGAAGTTGGTTGGCGTATGTAGGGTGCGTCTTACGCACCAAATGATATCCAAAAGGTGCGTAGGACGCACCCTACAATTTGAATATCCAAATGGTGCGTAGGACGCACCGTACAATATAGAAGTTATTCCACTGAAATATGGCACAATATTTAAACGCGCTTTCGGACAACCTGAGGTGTTTTGTCAATTTGTTGGATATTTTGGGTATATAAATCAATATTGACAAGGTACATACTGAATATGAATACCCTGAACCCATTGGTTTTGTGCGTAGTAAATATGAGTTATTTGCTGAAGATAAGGAAAAACGGATTATTGTAGAAATTCAGCAAGTCAAAGAAGATGATTTTTTTGATCGTTTTTTATATTATCATTTAATTAGTATGGTAGAACAAGTAGGGGGGTATCAAGAATATGCCTTTGATCGCACCGTATATACCATTGTCGTCCTTACCAGCACGCCTCGTGATGGTAGCATAAAGTTTAGTTGTGCGGTGAGTGATATGAGTCCAAGAGATGAAGATGGGAATATTGTACCTGTTTATCCTCACCGCTTAGTATTTCTTTGTCCCCCGTAAAGTGAATGAGAGAACACCGCCAAGCATTAAAAAATGGTTAAATTTCATTGAAGATTCCTTAGATGGTGAAATGAATGAGGTGGACAATAAAATCATCACCGTTATGAAACGGTGATAATTGTTCAGGGATTAATCTTTTTTCTCTTTCGTGATTTTGGCTAAATATTCTCTGATCTCATCTGGGGCTAAGCCTTTTAATCGGTCACTTGGTGCTAAGCCTTTTAATCTGTCACTTGGGGCTAAGCCTTTTAATCTGTCATCAGGAGAAAACTGTGTTAATACATCACTAGGGTTCAACAAATGAAGATTGTCTTTTGTGAAATCTTTCGTAAATTGTTCCATGCTATATGGCATTTTATCCCCCTTTACTTTGTAGAATTGATACAGATCATTTAATACGGCCTGTTCTGCTGGACATTGCCATTTATAATTCGTATTGCCAAAAATGAAATTTTCTTCTTTACCACTAAAAAGTTGCCAGATGGCATTTTTAGCTTCTTTTGTCATTTTGCTTAAAACAATGATGGTTATTATTCGTTTACCCCAAATCAGTTCATATACGCCCGTTTGGATTTGAGTAAATGTTATATCATTTTGCAAGAATTTAACGGGATAACGGGTACATATTGCATATAATTTGAA
>DAOVTJ010000078.1 GCA_030633165.1 Thiomargarita sp.
AGCGGTAAAATCTTTTTTCTTGGTAATCCCATATCGCTTTTTTGCATCATTGATCAAGGTATGAAACGGCTCTCTACCCATACCCGAAGCCATTCCCCAGGCTTGGATAAAACGCTGATAAGTATCCCAGGCAAATTTCGCGTTACCCGTTTGTTTAGCAAGCCCTTCCACAATTTCTGGGTTGATACCTAAATTATGGATCGTAGACATCATACCAGGCATCGAAATCAAGGCACCGCTACGCACAGAAATTAATAATGGATTTTCTGTTGAACCAAATTTTTGCCCTGTCCGCTCTTCAATAATGGTTAATTGTTGATGTAATTTTTCTACGAAATCCCGCCAAGCTGGTGGATAACTCCTAACAACTTTTTCATAACGGAAAAATTCTGTTGTCAAAACCACACCAGGCGGAACATTGACACCATGTTTAACCAAATGTGTTAAATGAAATCCCTTATTACCCAAATGAATAGGATCATCATTCAAAGGATTGGGATTATGAAGAGAGCAAAATAGCTTATCTGAATCATAAAGCATCAATAAATCCAAAGCAGTCCCATGTAAACGATTGCCCTGATCACTTAAAATCTGAGAGGCACGAGTAATATAGTTATCCATCGCCTGGAGTCCAGGGGTTTCAGCAATAAGATCACGTTCAAAACTTTCGGAAATGCGGCTTAAACTAGATTTCTGATCACTGGCAACAAATTGTGGCGCATAGTGTGACAATAACGTTTCCTTATTTAAGAAAGGCACAATAATCGCCAAATTCTCACTATGATAATTAGTATAATAGGTGTAAATGATATCTTGAAGTGCTTCAGACATGCTCCGAAAAATATCAATATATTGTCGATAACTAAATCCTTTGACTTCTAACGATCGTTCAAGCACATCAACTAAATGTAGAAAACGCCTTGAAGCGATACCATTAACCGCTAATGCTCTGAGAAACAGTTTTAAAGCAATGATAACCTTATGAAGATTTCCCTTGGTGAGTAAGCCTGGATTTAACTCTTCAATCAGCTTTTCCAAATAAATATTGGCAAGATTTTCTAAGCGGAATGACAAACTTAATGCATCAAATTTTCGTTCTCGATAATACCCATAAACGGATGGAATATCAGTAGTAATATGGCGTTTTTGCAAAATATCTTCAGAAACTTCAAAAATTTCCTGACTTAAAATAACCTTTTGCAATTGCTCCATAGCATCAAGGAGAACATCTAAACATTGATAGGGATCATCCTGTTGCAAGACATCCAACACAGCCTGCATATCTGGCAGCCCGAGTTTTTTAGCCGAAATTAATTGTTCTTGAATTTCTTGAAATCCCAAATTATATTTGAGATTGAGCAGATGATACATGCGTAACATGAGTAAAAAACGCCGCTTTTCCGCATCTGGGTAAGCATCAAAGCCTTGAATAAGCTGCTCAGTTTCAGCTAAAGGACATTGCAACAGTTCTTCTTCTCTTGTATAGCCTTGTATTGCAAACAGTTCTTTTGTGATCCCATGCACAGATTTAACATACGGTCCTGTCGGTTCAATTTGTGCTAATACTTCTTGTGGGACAAAATTAGCAATTTGCGCTGTTTCCGCAGTACGCCAAAAAGCAAAAACTGCCCGCATGAAGTCGACTATCCAATTGTTGCTTTCTACATGACATTGTTTTCGTAAAAAGTGAACTAAAGTATCCTGACGTTGAGTAATCTCATCAAGTTCAGTGGATACCTCGCGTAATAAGCCTTCTGCCCCAATATCGTTGTAATAAACAGGTAATAATTTCGCAAATTGCTTAACCAAATTATAAACAGGAGAAACATTACTATTTAATAAACGAGTGATTTCCTTTTGGAATAAATCAGTATCACGAATGCATGTCCCGCTTAATTTTATATTAATAATTAAAGCTGACAATAAGGTGCAAAACCATTCAGGATTTTGTTCAATCAAGCAGAGCCAAACACGAATATTAACAATATGTGTAGGATTATCAATAGGTTGCCATTCACGAGTAAAACCGCTCACATGGCTGTATTGAAAACCAAAACGCACCGTTTGTGCTAAAAAAGCTTCAACCATTCGGCTATTATTACGTTTATAAATTTCAATACCAAGCGTTTTGACTAATTGTAAGGCAGTTTCAGGATATTTTTCGACATTATCCTTAAAAAGTTGAAAGGTTTTGAGAAAAAAATCTTCTATTTCTTCGTAACTTTGACGACGCACCATTTGCACTAAAGCACGATTAATTTCCTTGAGGGTACTCTCATGACGCATCAAAAGCCCCTCTGTTTCCATAATGCGAAATAAATACCCGAGTTTTAAGTTTTCTTGTTTATTTAATTGCTGTCCAATCTGCTGATAAGTTTTAACAATGTCCAGATAAGAGGGTAATTTAGCACTTTTTGATAAAAAATCTTGTTGTATCTCAATCGTTTTTAATTCTTTTATATGTGTTTGTATCGTACTATGAGAAATGGCATCAAATGTGGGCATACCAGAATGATAATATGTTATGGGATCATTTTGTGTTAACCAATAACGATAGGTGCACTCAAGCATACGATAGGCAAATTTACCCAATACTTTCCAATCTAATTCTTCAGAAGCTTTTTTAAATAAATCATTTAATGTTCGCCTTAAAGGATAAGAAATACGGACTAGCAAAAGCAATTTATCTTCTGGTAACTTGCCCAATTCATTAAAGATGTCTATTATTGTGCCACGATACTCTATAACTTGTGCCGAATTAAGCATACTAAGCAATTTATCCAAATAAGCCCCAATAAGCTCGGCAGCTTCTTGTGGTGGAAGTTGTTTTGCCTCATCATTCATCGCCTCTAAAAATAGTGTGAAAAATAAATAAGCACAACGTGGACCTTTTGGATGATTCACATAATGTGATGCATTTTTCAATACAAAGCTGCGTAATTCTGGTAAAATCAATCGCCAATTGCGGTAAGGGTGGTGTAATTCATACAATAGTTTATTCAGTATTTTAAGTATACCCCCGTATGAATTCACGGGTTCTCGTAAAACCAAAAATTGTGGTTTTATTTTGATAGTGTCTACTGCCGTCTCTTCGAGATTAGCTTTTAAAGCTGTAGATGATTCAAGCCCTGAAGGAATGGGCAATTGTGTTGACATTAGTTGTCCTTTTTAGTTTTAGTCTCAAAAAATATGATCAAAAAAATTCTACAATCCTTATTTAGAATAATTATTGGCGTTATTATTGCCATTCCATTATTATTATATCCCTTCTTGTATTTTGCTCAAGATAAATTACTCTTTATGCCACAAGAAATGGATAATGGGCTATATTCTTGGCTTAAAAAGAAATATCCTCATGTTGAGGAAATAAAAATAAAAACACCCGATAATGTGATACTACATGGATGGTATCTGAAAAATAACACTGAAAAACAATCGCCATTAATAATCTATTTTGGTGCCAATGCAGAAGAAGTCTCGGGACATATCATGGATATTGAACATTTCAATAATTACTCATTACTATTGGTTAATTATCGAGGATATGGTTTGAGTGAAGGCACTCCCAGTGAAAAATCTTTTTTTAATGATGCTGCTTTACTTTACGATACCTTTGCCAAAAGGGCAGATATAGATGCCAACAGAATTATCGCTTTTGGTCGCAGCCTAGGGACTGGTGTTGCAGTTTATTTAGCATCCCAAAGACAATTGCAAGCTGTTATTTTGATTTCACCCTATGATAGCATTAGAAATCTTGCGCAAAAAGTTTATCCTTATGTCCCAGTTGGTTTGCTGCTAAAACATCATTTTGATGTCAAGCAGCTTGCACCGTCAATAAAGACAAGAATGTTAGCCTTGATCGCAGAAAAAGATAAACTTATTCCACCGTCGCATTCATTTGCCTTGCTTAATGCTTGGAGCGGTGTCACCGAACACAAAATCATACCCAATACTAATCATTACAATATCTCTATGGGGCATGATTATTGGCACAATATCACACAGTTTCTCAAATCCTTATAAAATGCTTAAATCATTTTCAACAGATTGACACATAACAGATAACTTCTTTCCATCAGGTAGAATTAAATCTGGGGCAATATCATACAGTGGATATAACACAAATGCTCTGTTAGATAAACCTGGATGGGGTAAAGTTAAGCGGGGATGTTGTAATTTTTGATTATCATATAACAATAAATCTAAATCCAAGGTTCGAGCTCCCCACCGCTGGGCGGTGCGAATACGACCTTGTTTATTTTCAATCGTCTGCATCATATCAAGCAAATCAAGTGGTAATAACCCCGTGATTAGCATTGCAACCGCATTAATATAATCAGGTTGATTTTGCGGACCTAATGGTTTGCTACGATATAATGCAGACTGTCTCTTTAAGTAAGTTTGGGGCAAAGCATCTAATGCTAACAAAGCTTGTTTTACTTGATGAATAGGATTATCAAGGTTACTGCCCAATCCCACATAAACAATAGGCTCACTTTTCACGTTTATTTTTTCGTCGCCGTAAATTTTTTTTAGGAGACGAAGGAAATAACACTTCACGCCCATTTTCATCCTGCTTTAAGAAATTTGTCCACCATTCAACATCAATAGCAAGATCTTCTTCACCCGCATTGGCACGTAATTGTAACAGATCATAGCCTGCACGAAATTTTGGATGATTTAGCACACTGAGAGACTTCTTTTTGCCACGTCGTAATCGTGTTAAACGAATTTGCAACCACCAAATCTCTTGCATTAAAACAGAAATTCGTTTTGGTATCGCAACATGCCTATGTTGTTTTGTCAAGATCATTTGACAAGCCTCAAACAATATCTCTTGTTGATTCATACCCTTGACAAAAGTTTTTGGCAATTCGAGCGACAACGGTGGCCATAACAAGGCTGCAAATAAAAAGGCAGGCATGACAGATTGATTATTAAGCTTTCGCTCATCTGTATTGTGTAACACCTGCGTGATTAAAGCCAACACAATAGGATCTTCTAAACAGGCATCCGTATAAGGAAATAATTGTCTAAATAAATCATAATGTCGCAATTGATCAAATGATTGTTTAGCATGCCCACTGAGAAAAAGTTTCAGCACTTCTTCAAATAAACGGGCTGGAGGAATATTCGCGAGTAATCCACCTAATTGACGAATTGGGGCGGCTGTTTCAGGGCTAATGCTAAATCCAAGTTTAGCCGCAAACCGTGTCGCCCGCAACATACGCACGGGATCCTCTTGATAGCGCAACATTGGATCACCGATTAAACGTATTACGCCATCCCGTAAATCCGCCATCCCGTTAGCATAGTCAAATAACGAAAAATCACTGATATCATAGTAAATCGCATTAATCGTGAAATCACGACGTTGAGCATCTTCATCAACGGTGTTACCATAAACATTATCACGTATAATCTGCCCATTTTCTATTGCACCATCTCCCCCTTTATCATGGGGAGCGCGAAAAGTGGTGACTTCAATAATTTCTGTCTTAACATACACATGAACTAGCACAAAACGCCGTCCAATCAAACGACAATGATTAAATAAATATTTAACCTGTTCAGGATGAGCATTGGTCACAATATCAAAATCTTTGGGAACACGTTCTAAAAGAACATCACGTACCCCACCGCCCACTAAAAAGGCTTGATAATTTGCTTGATGCAAGTGATATAAAACATCAAGTGCCGCTTGGCTGATATTGTGACGTGATAATGTGTGCTTAGGACGTGGAATGCGAATAGGTGTATTTTGCACAGGGTTTCCCTAAACCTTGATACCCCGTTCACGCATTTCAGCTAACACAACATCAATACCTTTTTTATCAATAAGACGAATACCCTGGCTACTCAAACGCAATTTGACCCAACGTTTTTGACTGGCTACCCAAAAACGATGATTATGTAAATTGGGTAAAAAACGACGTTTTGTTTTATTATTAGCATGAGAGACATTATTACCAGAGAGTGGACGTCTTCCAGTCACTTGACAAACTTTAGCCATGAATTATACCTTTTATTTTATGTAAATTAATTGTTCTTTTTAACAGAAAACAGAACTGATAGCAAGTCTGAAAACAAGGCTTGCAATTTTTGAAAGATTCTTTATAATTGTTTTACAACAATTTAAAACAATCTCTTCTTAATAATTATGTGTACCACACTTTTTGCAACTAGCAAGAAATATCATGTCCGTCATGGACAGGTGACGTGGTGCCCGTCCTGCCTTGATAGCCTGCTGCTGCCCTAAGGGGCATAAAACTTATCGCGTATTTTGGCGTGTAATCACACGTAACATTTCTATTTCTATCATTTTTTATAAGTGAGCCTTCACTATGACTGATAAACTCATTATTTTTGACACCACATTGCGCGATGGTGAGCAAAGTCCAGGTGCATCCATGACTAAGGACGAAAAAATTCGTATTGCTAAAGCCTTAGAAAAAATGCACGTTGATATCATTGAAGCAGGTTTTCCTATTGCTAGCCCAGGAGATTTTGAAGCGGTGCAAACTGTTGCTAATATTATCAAAGATAGCACAATTTGTGGATTAGCACGCGCTTTAGATAAAGATATTGATTGTGCAGCTCAAGCGCTTAAAGGCGCAACATCAGCAAGAATTCATGTTTTTATTGCGACTTCACCTGTTCACATGGAAAACAAATTGCAAAAGTCGCCAGACCAGGTATTAGAGCAAGCCGTTAGGGCGATAAAACGTGCACGTCAATATACGGATAACGTAGAATTTTCACCAGAAGATGCAGGACGTTCAAATCCAGATTTTTTATGCCGTATCATTGAAGCGGTGATTCATGCTGGCGCAAGCACAATTAATATTCCTGATACTGTGGGCTATACGTTGCCTGAACAGTTTGGAAAATTAATCCGCTTATTGCGTGAGCGCATTCCCAATTCGGATAAAGCTATTTTCTCCACCCATTGCCATAATGATTTGGGTTTAGCAGTGGCAAATTCATTAGCAGCGGTGATGAACGGTGCGCGGCAAGTTGAATGTACAATTAATGGTTTAGGAGAACGTGCAGGTAATGCGGCTTTAGAAGAAGTGGTTATGGCGGTGCGTACTCGACAGGATGTTTTTCCTTGCCAAACGAATTTAGATGCAACACAAATTGTTAATTGTTCCCGTTTAGTCTCTAGTATTACTGGTTTTCCAGTACAACCCAACAAGGCGATTGTGGGAGCAAATGCCTTTGCTCATGAAGCGGGTATTCATCAAGATGGCGTGCTTAAACATCGCGAAACTTATGAAATTATGAAAGCCGAAGATGTGGGGTGGAATACTAACCGTATGGTGTTGGGCAAACATTCGGGACGTAATGCTTTTCGCCAGCGTCTTAAAGATTTGGATATTGTCTTGAGTTCAGAAGAAAAACTTAATGCTGCATTTTCTCGTTTCAAAGATTTAGCAGATAAAAAGCATGATATCTATGATGATGATTTACAAGCCCTTGTGAATGATACTTTAAGTACTGAATATGAACGGCTTAAATTAATCTCACTCAAAGTGTGTTCAGAAACGGGAGAAACACCGCATGCTACGGTCATCATTAGCATTGATGGTAAAGAAAATTCGGCTACAGCATCGGGCAGTGGACCTGTAGATGCCACATTTAAGGCTATCGAAACCTTGCTTGAGGGAGAAACTAACTTATTAGTTTATTCTGTCAACAACATTACCAATGGTAGTGATGCACAAGGAGAAGTCGGGGTGCGTTTAGAAAAAGAGGGAGAAATAGTCAATGGACAAGGGGCAGATACAGATATTGTGATTGCCTCAACCAAAGCCTATCTCAATGCACTTAATAAAATTTTAGCACAGGTAGAACGCAAACATCCCCAAGGGGCAAGAGCTGTTTAATTCATAATTTTAGGTTTTACGCACCAATGATATCCAAAAGGTGCGTAAGATGCACCCATTACCTATTCATCATTTTTTTCTCAAAAAATCCTAATGGAAGCCACACATACTCAATACCTTAAAGCCATGGGCATACAAGTCTGGGTGCAACGGGCTGAGGAGACGACACAGATAACTGTTCCTGATATTCCAGAATCCATTCCCTCCCAGCCAATAAACATCCAACCTGAAGAAACACCCATTAATTGGGACACTTTACAACAGAAAGTCGCAACATGTACTGCTTGTGCACTACACAGCAGTCGCACACAAACAGTTTTTGGTATTGGCAATCAACAAGCCGATTTAATGCTCATTGGCGAAGCGCCAGGGGCTGATGAAGATGCCCAAGGGGAACCTTTTGTCGGACGGGCAGGAAAATTGCTAACTGCAATGCTTTATGCCATTGATATCAAAAGAGAATCAGTTTATATTGCTAATGTGATTAAATGTCGCCCCCCTGAAAATCGTAATCCCAACACCCAAGAAATGACATGTTGTAATGCATTTTTAAAACAACAAATTGCATTGATTGATCCTAAATTGATTATCGCGGTGGGTAGAATAGCCGCCCATCATCTCTTAGCAATTGAAACAGCAATAGGTAAAATACGTGGTCAATGCTTTAAATACAACAATATACCCTTGATACCTATATATCATCCTGCGTATTTATTGCGGCGTCCCAGTGAAAAACGTCATGCTTGGAAAGATTTACAATTTATTCGCCAAACATTGACAGAACTATGATTGTACGCCAAATGCAAGAAACTGATTTACCAAGGATAATGGAAATTGAAAGGGCAGCTTACCCATTTCCTTGGACAGTACAAAATATTAAAGATTGTCTACATGGGGTTGCTAAGGTTTTTGAATTAGATGATAACTTAATTGGTTATGGACTCATGTCAATTGCTGCAGATGAAGCTGATATTTTAAACCTTTGTATACATCCACTATGGCAAAGCCGTGGTTATGGGCAATTTATACTTAAACACTTACTCGAACTTGCCAAACAAAAAAATGTTAAATTTGTCTATTTAGAAGTCCGTGTTTCCAATAAAGCTGCAATAAAATTGTATCATCAGACAGGATTTAAGCAAATTGGAGAACGAAAACGTTATTATCAGAATGGCGACAATCGAGAAGATGCCTTAATTTTAGCACTAAAAACTGAGAACTTAAATGACTTATCCAACCATTGAACAATTTATTGGCAATACACCTCTTGTCCGTTTACAACGCCTTCCTGGAAAAACGAGTAATACCATTTTAGTTAAATTAGAAGGCAATAATCCTGCAGGTTCTGTCAAAGATCGTCCCGCATTAAGTATGATCCAAGAAGCAGAAAAACGTGGAGAAATTAAAGCAGGTGAGACCTTAATTGAAGCCACAAGCGGCAATACTGGTATAGCATTAGCAATGGTCGCCGCAATAAAAGGCTATCAAATGGTCTTAATCATGCCAGAAAATATGAGTGTAGAACGTCGCCAAATGATGACTGCTTATGGTGCAAAAATTATCTTAGAAAAAGATATGGAAACAGCACGTGATCTTGCCTTAGAAATGGAAAAAGAGGGTAAAGGTAAAATTCTCAATCAATTTGATAATCCTGACAACCCACTCGCCCATTATACAAGCACAGGACCAGAAATTTGGCATGATACCCAGGGCAAAATCACTCATTTTGTCAGTGCAATGGGTACAACTGGCACAATTGTGGGTACATCACGTTATTTAAAAACAGTCAATCCAAATATTCAAATTATCGGCTTACAACCTGCAGAAGGCGCAAAAATACCTGGAATTCGACGGTGGCCTAAAGAATATTTACCCAAAATATTTGAAGACAAGCGAGTCGATCGTATTATTGACATTAATCAACAAAGTGCCGAAGATACAACACGTCTTTTAGCTGTGCAAGAAGGCATTTTTGCAGGTATTTCCTCAGGCGGTGCCGTATCTGGTGCATTACATTTATCAAAAGAAGTAGAAAATGCCGTCATTGTCGTCATTATTTGCGATCGTGGAGATAAATATTTATCAACAGGGGTTTTTCCATGAACCTATCCTACTATTACCAGAGTCAAACCTTTAAAGTGGGCAAGAAAAACACTTTGCCTGCAATTTTTCTTGGATTATGATAAATATAGAAATAATGACAAAAGATATAAGAATTCAATGGCATCGGCTGTTTGGGATTACATTGAGAGATTTTTTCACTAATTCTAATTTTCTCGTAGAAAAAGAAGTTTCTGTGATAAGAACTATACCTGGCACTGTCCCGCAGAACAGGCTGTGTTAAATCAACTGTATAATTTATACAAAGCCAAGAGGGCAAAAATGCCTTATAGCATGGTACAATTTACAAGGATTTTTACGAAAGAGCACCTGCATTTCTTGGAGCCTAGCGAGGTATTAAGCCAGTTTCCGCCTGGCGTTGTATTAAAGCAATTCTTTCCCATGGACAGATTAAAAGGCTTAACACCTACTGAAATCAAAGAATATTTAGCCAAAATCACCAAAGATAAAAAAGATTAATCTAATCCCTCCACAATCTTCACCGTTTCCAAACTAACGGTGATGATTTTTTTGAACAATTCTAAAATATAGCAGGTATCATCTTCTCGATTAGGATCATTAATAATCCCACTTCTTTTATCCTTTTTCACCTTATACTGATCTATAATCCAATGAAGTGCAGAGCGATTACCTAATTTATACTCAAAAACCTCTTTAGGAATACCTTCTAAAGTGATAAAATCATTATAAAACAGCTTAGTTTTGTCTTTAGACAGCTTCATTTTGTCAACTTTCAAAGAAAAAGGCACTTTTGGATTTTCAATGATTTTGAGATCATAAGGTTCTTTGTCTTCATAGTTTAAATGTAAATTTGCTAATTCTTCCCCTGCTTTTGAAAATGCCCAAAAATCGTCAATCATGGGTAAACGTGGCAATTCTCTTTTGAGATTTAAGGCATATTTTTCACGATATGC
>DAOVTJ010000153.1 GCA_030633165.1 Thiomargarita sp.
GGCACAAATTGATGCGCGTGATCGGTTATTTCGTCCCAATATGACAGTCATTGATTTAGGAGCAGCACCTGGCGGTTGGTCACAATGGGTCACAAAACATAAGCAAGTCAAGGTATTTGCCTTGGATATTTTGCCCATAGTGCCATTACCAGGTGTGAACTTTATTCAGGGCGATTTTCGAGAGCAAACTGTATTGGACAAATTGCTCAATCAATTAGGTGATGATAAGGTTGATCTTGTAATGTCTGACATGGCACCCAATATTTCAGGTGTAAAAGACATTGATCAACCACGTGCCATGTTATTGGCTGAAATTGCCCGCGATTTGACTTATGAAGTATTGGCAACTTCGGGACATTTTTTAAGCAAAATATTTCAAGGGGAGGGATTTGATTCTTATGTTAAGGGTTTAAAAGCCGATTTTAAACAAGTTGTAATTCGTAAACCAGAGGCATCACGCTCACGCTCATCTGAAGTTTATGTGCTTGCCAAACATTTTAAGAAAGGGAAAGGATTAAAAATAACCATGACTAACAAAGAGGCACTATGCCATGAATGACATGGGAAAGAATATTATTGTATGGGTTGTCATAGCCCTCGTTTTAATGATGGTGTTTAATAATTTTGGTCCCCCAAAAGAGGGGAACCGCACGACTGAATATTCAGCATTTATTCATAATGTTCAATTGGGGTATGTACGAGACGTGCTTATTGAAGGACGCACAATAACATACACCACACAAAATGGCGAAGAACTTGTCACCTACAATCCTGGGGATTCAGGCTTGATTGGCGACTTGTTGAAATATAATGTTAAAATTCTCTCTCAACCGCCAAAACAGCAATCACTGTTAATGCAGATTTTCATTTCATGGTTTCCCATGCTCTTATTGTTTGGGATACTGATTTTCTTTATGCGTCAAATGCAAGGTGGAGGACGTGGCGGTGCCTTAACATTTGGTAGGAGCCGTGCCCGCTTGATTGAAGAAGATCAGGTTAAAATTACTTTTAATGATGTTGCGGGTGTTGATGAAGCTAAGGCGGAAGTATCTGAAATAGTGGAATTTTTGCGTGAGCCTGGCAAATTTCAAAACTTAGGTGGCAAAATTCCCCGCGGTGTTTTGATGGTAGGCTCTCCAGGTACAGGTAAAACTTTGTTAGCAAAAGCGATTGCTGGCGAGGCGAAAGTACCCTTTTTCACCATTTCTGGTTCTGATTTTGTAGAAATGTTTGTCGGTGTTGGGGCTTCACGCGTACGTGATATGTTTGAACAATCGAAAAAACATGCCCCATGTATTATTTTTATTGATGAAATTGATGCTGTTGGTCGTCACCGTGGTGCTGGCTTAGGTGGTGGACATGATGAGAGAGAACAAACCCTCAATCAATTACTAGTAGAAATGGACGGCTTTGAAGGCAACGACGGCGTGATTGTGATTGCGGCTACTAATCGTCCTGATGTATTAGATCCTGCTTTACTACGTCCAGGGCGTTTTGATCGTCAAGTAACAGTGCCTTTACCTGATATTCGGGGACGAGAGCAAATTCTCAAAGTGCACATGCGAAAAGTACCTATTGCTGATAATGTCAATTTAAATGTGATTGCGCGTGGTACACCTGGTTTTTCTGGTGCAGATTTAGCTAACCTAATCAATGAAGCTGCCTTATTTGCTGCCCGTGTTGATAAGCGTTTAGTAGAAATGGACGAATTTGAAAAGGCTAAAGATAAAATTATGATGGGGGCAGAGCGTAAGTCATTAGTGATGACTGATGAAGAGAAAAAGCTAACAGCCTATCATGAAGCTGGACATACGATTGTTGGACGTTTAATGCCTAAATATGATCCAGTGTATAAAGTCACGATCATTCCAAGAGGACGGGCTTTAGGCGTAACAATGTTTTTACCTGAAAATGATCGTCTCAGTTACAGCAAAGAATACTTAGAATGTCAAATTTCCAGTATGTTTGGAGGACGTATTGCAGAAGAGTTGATTTTTGGACCAGAAGCGATAACAACTGGGGCAACTAACGATATTCAACGAACGACAGAGATTTCTCGCAATATGGTAACAAAATGGGGTTTATCTACGCGTTTAGGACCCCTTACTTATGGTGAAGATGACAGTGAAGTGTTTTTAGGACATTCTGTCACTCAGCATAAAGTGAATTCTGATGAAACAGCGCATATTATTGATGAAGAAGTTCGTACGATTATTGATCGTAATTATGATCGCGCTGAACATTTGCTCAAGGAAAATATCCAGATTCTACATGCAATGGCAACAGCCTTATTGAAGTACGAAACATTAGAATCTGAACAAATTGACGCTCTCATGGATGGGAAGGAACCACCTCCCCCAAAAGATTGGAACGAGAATAGCTCAAAGACAAGCAAGGATAATGATGATGATAAAAAGGAAGAAAAGATTGTCAAACCGCGCCTAGATGACACAATTATTAATCCTGTGAAGTTACCTTAGATTTTGTCTCCCTCCCATAGCCCCCTCCCGCTGGGAGGGGGGGCTTCTAACCAGCAGGAGGGAAAATGGTAAGTCATTCATGTCCAATATCCTCCCACCCCAAGTTATGGGGATACTCAATATAACCCCCGATTCATTTTCAGACGGGGGTATTTTTTTATCTAAAGACAATGCTTTCAAACAAGCTCGCCAGATGTTTGAAGAAGGGGCAGATATTATTGATATCGGCGGTGAATCCACCCGCCCTGGTGCACAGTCTGTCTCGATACAAGAAGAACTTGATCGAGTGATACCTATCCTTTCAAAAATCCGCACGGAATTACCAATTTCCATATCAATTGATACCAGTAAGGCTACAGTCATGCAGGAAGCTATGGCAGCAGGGGCTAACATGATTAATGATGTAATGGCTTTACGCGGTGAAGGTAGTTTAGCAACACTTGCTGCTTTTCCAAATGTACAAGTTTGTTTAATGCATATACAAGGTGAACCACGTACGATGCAAATTAAACCACATTATGACAATGTAATTGATGAAATAAAAACGTTTTTGTTAGAGCGAGTAGAAGCCTGTTTACAGGCTGGGATAAATTCACATCGTCTTATAATAGATCCAGGATTTGGCTTTGGTAAAACCGTGGCACATAATTTATTATTAATGCAACAATTACATATCTTTACTAAATTGGGGTATCCTGTCTTAGTAGGGCTTTCTCGGAAATCATTAATAGGTAAAATATTAGATAAGCCACTGAAAAAACGTTTGTATGGTGGTTTAGCCTTAGCTGTCCTTGCCGTTAATAAAGGCGCAAGGGTGATTCGTACTCATGATGTTGCGGCAACAGTTGATGCATTAAAAATGACCTCTGCCGTTTTACAACATTCAGACTAATGGATTTTTCTTATGACACAAAAACGTAAATATTTTGGTACAGATGGCATACGAGGCACAGTTGGTACACCACCCATTACCCCAGATTTTGTTTTAAAATTAGGCTGGGCAGTTGGGCGCGTTTTAAAAAATGAACATCACAAAAATAAAGTCTTAATAGGTAAAGATACTCGTATTTCTGGCTATATGTTTGAATCTGCATTGGAATCTGGTTTATCAGCAGCAGGGGTAGATATTGCCCTGCTTGGTCCAATGCCAACGCCAGCAATTGCTTATTTAACACGGACTTTTCATGCGGTCGCTGGTATTGTGATCAGTGCTTCACATAATCCGTTTCAAGATAATGGCATAAAATTTTTTTCTGGGAATGGGACTAAATTACCTGATGAAATTGAACTTGCTATTGAAGCCGAAATGGAGAAAACCATAAAAACTGTTGCCCCTGAGCAATTAGGTAAAGCAGAACGTGTTGATGATGCAGCAGGTCGTTATATCGAATTTTGTAAAAGCACAATTCCTCATAATATTAACCTAAAAGGATTAAAAATCGTTGTTGATTGTGCACATGGCGCAACTTACCATATTGCACCAAGTGTTTTTCAAGAATTAGGGGCAGATGTTGAAACCATTGGTGCGCAACCTAATGGTTTAAATATTAATGCGGGTTATGGGGCAACTCAACCCCAAGCCTTACAAACCGCTGTTTTATATCAAAAAGCGGATTTATGTATTGCATTAGATGGTGACGGTGATCGTGTATTAATGGTTGATGCTAAGGGCGAAATCATTGATGGTGACGAATTGTTATTCATTATTGCTCAATCCCGTCACAAAGCAGGCACTTTACAGGGTACAGTAGTAGGGACTGTGATGAGTAATTTAGGATTAGAGCAGGCACTCGAGAAAGAAGGCATTGCTTTTACAAGAGCAGCAGTAGGCGACCGTTATGTTATAGAAAAATTACAAGAAAATGGCGGTATATTAGGTGGAGAATCCTCGGGGCATATTATCTGCTTAGATCGTACCACTACGGGAGATGGTATTATTACTGCTTTACAAGTATTAACTGTTAGTATTCAAATGGGTTTACCTTTACATGTCTTAAAAACAGGAATGCAAAAATTTCCCCAGCGCATGATTAACGTACCGATTAGACCAGGTGTAGAGATTATGTCACAACCCACGGTGCAAAATGCTGTACGTGATGCAGAACAAGAACTTAATAATAAAGGTCGTGTATTATTACGTCCCAGTGGCACAGAGCCATTAATTCGAGTAATGGTTGAAGGTGTCGAATTGCAACAAATTGAAACTGTTGCTCATCATTTGGCGGAAATTGTGAAAAAAGAAGCGAATAAATAAGGAACATATTAGGTTTTGAGGCAAAATACCTATTTTGTTATAATTAAGATGGGAGCAGCTGTTGATTTCTAAAATGTTTTAGAAATCAAGTAGTTGTATTAAACCATACAAAAATTAAAGGATACAACCATGCCATTTTTTGAAAAACTAGCACTCATCCTGTTACGTAAAGCCATTAATTTAAACCCTAAAAACATAAAAGCCCAACAATTACTGGCTGATCTCTTATTAACACAAAATAATCTAAAAGAAGCGCATGAGATTTTAGAGCGTTTATACAAATCTCACCCTGAAGCGGCACGTTCACGCTTAATTAAAACTTTATTAGCATTAGCACAAGCCAATCAAAACGAAAATGAACAGCTTAAATTTTATAAACGCATTTTAAAATTAGATGCTAAACAAGTAGAAACGATAAAAGCTTATAAAAAGATATTGCAAAAGCGAGATGACGATACACGTCAGATGCGTGACATTGAAGCGCGTTTACAAATTATCAATAAAACAAAACAAGCATTTCGCTATAAAGAAGCCTTAAAACAAGTACGACAATTAGCTAAAGAATATCCAAATCAACGCGATTGGGCAAAAATTGAGAGAGAAATTCCTCGTCATGAGTTTGAAACTCGTTTGAAAGTTATTATTGAAGTCGAAGAATTTGGACATTATGAAGAAGCTTTAGAAAAGGCTCAATGGTTACTTGAAGACTATTCAGATAAAGAAGATTGGGAAGAGGAACAAGACACAATAAAACAAAAAATTAAATTTCTTGAGCAAGAAATACGACATCATGATGTTGATGATCGTTTAAAGTTTTTGGAATATTCTGAACATGATGTTCGAGAAAGATTACAACAGAAAACTCAATTAATTGATTTATACCAACGCCTTTTGGCTGCTTTGAAAGAAAATGATAGAGAAACCGCAGAAATATTATTAGCACAAGTGCTTGACTCAAATCCAAAAGACAAAGACATTCTCAATGTTATTGAAACAATACAGCAAGAAGAGAATGACTTAAAAGAACATCATAATGACTTTAACCTTGAACAAGAAAAAAATG
This sequence comes from Thiomargarita sp., assembly GCA_030633165.1. Lineage (GTDB taxonomy): Bacteria > Pseudomonadota > Gammaproteobacteria > Beggiatoales > Beggiatoaceae > DAOVZS01. The sequence continues at coordinate 5,798 of DAOVTJ010000153.1, forward strand.
CTCGGTTGAAGGCGGAACAAGCCGTTACAAAATTGATTCAACAAGAAAATGAATTAAAACAACGTCTGGATCAAGAAATTGTAGCACGCGTTAAGGCAGAGAAAGTTGTCACAGAAATTCCTCAACAAGAAGATGAATTAAAACAAGGTATTGAACAAGAAAAAGTAGCACGTAATCAGGCAGAACAAGCTATCACAGAAATTCGTCTACAAGAAGAAGCCTTAAAACAACAACTTATTCAAGAAAAACAAGAATTAATAACAGTTCGTCAACAAGAAGATGAATTAAAACAAGGTATTAAACAAGAAAAAATAGCACGTAATCAGGCAGAACAAGCTATCACAGACATTCGTCAACAAGAAGAAGCCTTAAAACAACAACTTATTCAAGAAAAACAAGAATTGATAACTGTTCATCAACAGGAAGACGAATTAAAACAACGTCTTGAAATAGAAATTGCTGCACGTATTAAGGCGGAACAAACTATTACAGAAATTCGCCAACAAGACGAAGCCTTAAAACAACAA
>DAOVTJ010000178.1 GCA_030633165.1 Thiomargarita sp.
CATTAAGACAGGTGGTTTTTTCAGTTTACGTAGCCATGCTTTCCAGATCATTCCACCCGAAGCATCGCAAAATAACACTATGCCGAATTCTTGTCAAAACGGAGGTTGTCATGTAGACAAAGATTTAGATTGGGCAATAGAAGCCCACAACAGCTTTTATCACAAACACAAGAAATAGCTAATTATGTTCAGGAGTTCGATTTTGTCTACATTTTTGTTGCCTAAATACGAAAACTTGAACGTACAGAGTGTTTTTGGACTTCTAACAAAATCTGAAAAGGTATTACCATGAACAAGATACCCTTTTATCGCCGTCTTGATTTTCGTATCATTGCCCTTTTTTCACTAGTGCTGTTTATCGGCTCACTGCTCGGTCTTTTCTATGCGCGTCATATTACAAAATATGACTTTCATACCTTATTAAATAGGCAATTTAGGATTGCCAGTAATATGGCTGAAAATGCCTTTGCCCAAATTGGTCAAATGGCATTGAATGGGGCTAATCACTTTTTATTGCATCCTGAATTGAATCAAGCCATTGATATGCAAGATTATAAAGCGATAACTGAGCAGATGGATGCGCTACACAAAGAGAGCAATGCTGATATTGTTGTACTGCTTGATCAACGGGGATATGTCCTCTACCACTCAGAAAATCCACAACAATTGGGAAAATCCCGCATATCCCAAAGCATTGTGCGAGAGGTCATTATTAATGGGAAAATCGGTAGCTCTATTTTACAGGAATTAGATAATTTTATCATCTACTCCTCAGGGCGCATGTTGACCTCTAATAATCACCTCAAAGCCATCATTCTAGTTGGTTATGCCATCAATGAACCATTAATTATAAATCTCAGCAAAAATATTGATATTGGTATCACTTTAGTCAGACGTAGAGCAATTATGGCTTCCACCTTCAATCAGGGAGGACAGCGACTAAAAACCATCCCGATGCCCTGGGTCAACTATCAAATCATGCTTCAACAACAGAACATGATCAAAGAAATACGATTTAACAATATTTCTTACTTTAGTCATGCCCATCGCCTAGCACTGATGGAACCAATGCAAGAAGGTTCTATCCTATTCACTATCCCCACTCAACAACAAGATCAAATTAAAGATCAGATATTACAAGAATTTACCTTGCTTTTTGCCCTACAATTTGTACTTATTAGTTTACTTGGATGGCGTTTCTCGAAATATTTGCTAACCCCGCTTCATCAACTATTCTTGTTTACTAATAACAGTTCTCAACAGCATGATAGTTTGGATGAAGTCGGTGCATTAGCATACCATTTTAAAGTACTACTCAACGATATTCAAAATAAAAACAAAGAGTTAGAAGAACGTGTTGCCGAACGTACCCATGACTTATGTATCGCCAAGGAACAAGCAGATGCCGCCAATCGTGCGAAAAGTGAATTTCTTGCCAATATGAGTCATGAAATCCGTACTCCCTTGAATGCGGTGATTGGATTTTCAGAACTTTTATCAAAAATGGTCACAGATAAAAAGCATCAAAGTTATTTAGACTCAATTCAAACGGGTGGTAAAACGCTATTAATTTTGATTAATGAGATACTTGATTTAGCAAAAATTGAAGCAGGACAACTAGAAATTCAGTTAAAAGCAATTAATCCGAGAATAATTTTGACGGAATTAGAACAACTATTTTCCCTTAAAATAATAGAGAAAGATCTAGAATTTATAATCGAAATTGATGACAGGTTACCTTCAGGCTTGCTATTGGATGAAAACCGCTTACGACAAATCTTAGTCAATTTAATCAGTAATGCTATTAAATTTACTGAGAAGGGTGACATTAAGATCCGTGTACAAATATCGGGTACTGATTTAATCATTGCTGTAGCAGATACAGGTATTGGTATTCCCAAACACCAGCAAGACAAAATTTTTGGGGCATTCCAACAAATGGATGGACAAAGCACCAGAAAATATGGGGGAACTGGACTAGGACTTGCCATTACCAAACGATTGGTTGAAATGATGAATGGTCAGCTTATCCTCCAAAGTCAAGTAGGCATTGGGAGCATTTTTGAACTTACTTTGTGGGATGTTAAAGTTCAAGAAGTCGCAAATATTGTAAAAAAAGACAATAATTTTGATATTACAACAATTTCTTTTGAACATGCCAAAATATTAGTTGTAGATGATATCGCATCCAACCGTGATGTGATCCGTGAAAATTTATTTCAAGTCAATTTGGAGGTGAGTGAAGCCGATAATGGGCAAAAAGGCTTACTTTTAGCCAAAAAACATCAACCTGATCTCATTTTAATGGATATAAGAATGCCAATAATGGATGGTTATGAAGCAACAAAACAGTTGAAAAACAATTCAATAACCCAAAATATACCAGTGATCGCATTAACAGCTAATGTGATGTGCGAACAAGAACATGAATTTGATGGTTTTTTATACAAACCTGTTCAAATTTCACAACTTTTGAGTGAATTATCATGCCATTTAAAGCACACGATTCAGCCCGTTAAGAAAACGCTCATTGAAACATATAATATTACCCTTTCAGAGCAAGAAGAAATCCCTGAATTGATAGAAAAAATGGAAGACTTAATACCAAAATGGGAAAGTTTTAATGGGGCATTAGATTTAGAACAAATTGATGAATTTGCAAATCACATCAAAATATTAGGTCATGAATATTCACTTTCTTCTCTCTCTCATTATGCTGAAAACTTATCTGAGTTAGCTCAAAATTTTGAATCCGCAAAAATTAGACAGCTATTAAAGATATTTCCTAAATTGATAAAATCCTTAAAAAGGAGCACAGATGACAAGCCAAAATAAAATCACCACTCTCATTTTGAGCCTCATTATGGTCATAGATATTGTGGCTCATTTAAATTATATCATTTATAGCCCTATATTTTTTATACTATTTCTCGGAGAAATTAGCATACTGGCTTTTTTAATGTTTATATTGCAAAACCGCGAAACTCAATACAAAGAACTATTTAACAATATCAGTAGTGGAGTCGCTGTCTATACCACCAATAATAATGGCAAAGACTTTTTTTTTAAGGATTTGAATAGGGCAGCCGAACAAATTGAGCAAATTAAAAAAGCAGAAATAGTCGGAAAATCTCTTGTGAAAGTCTTTCCTGGGGTAAAAGAATTTGGTTTGTTTGATGTATTACAGCGTGTATGGAAAACAGGAAAAGCAGAATTTTATCCCATGAATTATTATGTTGATGACAGAAGAAAAGGTTGGCGAGACAATTATATTTACAAACTCTCAACAGGCGAAATTGTTGCTGTTTATAATGATATTACAGAACGTAAACAAGCGGAAATCGCCATAATACAAGCCAAACAAGAAGCAGAATTAGCCAATAAAGCCAAAAGTGAATTTCTCGCCAATATGAGCCATGAAATTCGCACACCCATGAATGCAATCGTTGGTTTTTCTGAACTTTTATCAACAAATATCACGGATAAAAAGCAAAAACTTTATTTATCTTCTATTCAAATCGCAAGTAAAACACTCCTTGTTTTGATTAATGATATACTTGATCTCGCCAAAATTGAAGCAAAACAGCTAGAGATTAAGTTGGAAGCGATTAATCCTAGAATTATTTTTTTTGAATTAGAACAACTATTCACCCTTCAAATAGTCAAAAAAGAATTAAAATTTAGAATAGATATTGATGAGACGTTGCCCTCTACATTGATATTGGATGAAACTCGCTTACGACAAATATTAGTCAATTTGGTCAGTAATGCCATAAAATTTACTGAACAGGGTGGGGTCAATATCAAAATCCGTCCCTGTTACAAAGATAATAACACCATTGATTTAATCATCGTTGTGAAAGATACTGGAATTGGTATTCCCCTTGAACAACAAAACAATATTTTTGAAGCTTTCCAACAACTGGATGGACAAAGTACCAGAAAATATGGGGGGACTGGATTAGGGCTTGCCATTTGCAAACGATTGATTAATATGATGAATGGTCATATTTCTATTCAGAGTAAAGTCGGAGTCGGCAGCGTTTTTGAAATCACCTTGAGAGATGTTAAAGTTTCTGATGTCGTAAAACCTGTGAAAATGGATAATGAGATTAAAATACTCACAGAAAAAAATGAGAATGATACATATATCTGTTTTCAAATAGAAAAACACCCAAAATTGATAAACAGCTTGGAACAATTTTTTCCATGTTGTGAAAATTATGGTGGTGCATTAGACTTAGAAGAAATCGAAAAATTCGGGGAAATTCTCAAAGTTTTAGCCAAGAAATATCATATTGCATCTCTCTATGTTTATGGTGAAAAGTTGTGTGAACTAGTTCAAAATTTCGATATTGTACAAATTAGAGTTTTTTTGAAATTGTTTTTTGATAAAGTTATAAAAAAGGCGCATAAAAATGCTAAATATTCCGAAATACCAAATCATCAAGAAAATTAATGAAAGTGCTCATTCGTTAATATATCGTGCCATTCGAGACAAAGATAATCAACATGTGGTCCTAAAAATCCTGAAAGCGGATTATCCAACACCAGAAAAATTGAGGAGCTATAGGCAAGAATATGAGATCTTGTGCAAACTCGCAAAATTAAACGGTGTGATCAAAGTCTATAGTATCGAAAAATACCAAAATACGCTAGTGATGTGCTTTGAGTATTTTCGCGGAAAAACCATAAATGAATGGCTATCAGAGCGCATATTTACCCTAGAAGAACAACTTACCATTGCCATTCATCTCACTGAAATTTTAGGTCAAATTCACAAACAAAACATTATCCATAAAAATATTAATCCATCAAATATTATTTTTAATCCAAGCACAGGAAAACTTAAATTCATTGACTTTAGCATTTCTACCCAATTATCGCGGCAACACCTGAATGTTTTAGAAGGCACCGTGGCATACATCTCTCCAGAACAAACAGGGCGAATGAATTGTGCACTAGATTATCGCACAGATTTTTATTCATTGGGTGTCACATTTTATGAGCTTTTCACCAAAAAAGTACCCTTTGAGACAAAGGATGCAATGGAATTAGTTCATTGTCATCTTGCTAAACAACCCATTTCACCAGCTGATATCCCTCCTGCCATTTCTGATATCATAATGAAATTATTAGAAAAAACAGCAGAGCAACGCTATCAAAGTACTTGGGGCATCAAAGCAGATTTAGAAAAATGCCTAAATCAATGGAAAATGCACGGCACAATTAAAACTTTCCCATTAGCACATTTTGACATTTCTGAACATTTTAAAATGTCTCAAAAATTCTACGGACGTACAGAGGAAATAGATAAATTACTCACCGCCTTTGAGCGTGTTACAAAGGGTAAAGCAGAAATAATGCTCATCACAGGCAATTCTGGCATGGGTAAATCGCTATTAGTTAAAGAAATTTACCCAATGTTTCGTGAAAAAAAGGGGTATTGCATATCTGGAAAATTTGACAA